>CBJMBI010000455.1:0-3726 GCA_966427955.1 uncultured Ktedonobacterales bacterium | reverse complement strand
ACCATGCCATCGCTGTACCAAGTGCTCTTACCTTACCAGAAGTGGAGTTACCTATTGATCCATATTTTCTCGGTGTCTGGCTCGGTGATGGTTACAGTCGCAATAATCAGATTAAGACTGCCGATCCAGACCTCATTCCCGAAATAGAGAAGGCAGGCTATACTGTCCGATCATTACGCAGCCACCCATACCTATATGCAGTTGACGATGAACACGGTAAAGCAGCAAACCGCTGGCAACTCTGCATGACTGGCCGTCTGCGTGGGCTCGGAATTCTACAAAACAAGCACATACCGATGATCTATCTGCGTGCATCCGAACAGCAACGCCGCGCACTTCTGGCTGGTCTGCTCGATACTGATGGTACCGTCAATCGCTGTGGTGCTGTTGAGTTCACAACAACTAGTCCCCAACTCGCACAAGATACACATGAACTCATCTGCTCACTCGGCTTTCGGCCCACATTACGTGAAGGTCGTGCTAAACTCAGAGGAAGGGACTGTGGTCCCAAATGGACAATTGCCTTCACAACAGATCAGCAGATTTTTCGGTTAAAACGCAAAGTTGCAGCTCATAAAGAGCGTCTACGCAACTACAGCTCTGAGCGCAACCGCTTCCGTTATGTGGTTGAAGTCCGAGAGGTATCATCGCGTCCGGTACGCTGCATCCAGGTTGCATCGGCAAGCCATTTGTATCTTGCAGGTCGGTCTATGATTCCAACTCATAATAGCCTTGCCTACCTCGTGCCAGCTGTACGTTCTGGACAAGTCGCCATTATCAGCACGGCAAACAAAGCATTACAGGAACAGCTCTTCTATAAAGACATTCCATTTGTCCAGAAACACATTAAGGCTTTCGATGCTGCACTGGTTAAAGGTGTCAACAACTATGTGTGTCTCGATCGCGTTGAGAGGGAACGTACAGGGTTACAGTTTTATGTAAAAAATCGCGAATTTATGCGCCTGCTTGATGCTCTCAAGGCTCCTCCTGCGGGCTTTAACGGTGATTTTGAAACCCTTGACTTCCAGCTTCCGACCGATATTCGTAGTAAGGTTGCTACTGATAGTGATGAGTGCTCTTGGAGTAAATGCGATTATTTCGCTGACTGCTATGTCCGCAGAATGCGAGAACGTGCACAACGTGCAAAGGTGATTGTGGTCAACCATACGCTCCTCCTGCTGGATGCCGTTAGTGGAGGACATGTACTGCCTGATCGAGATGTGATTATTATCGACGAAGCTCACCACTTGGAGGAAGAGGCAACACGTTGCTTTACCATCACGGTCAGCCCAACACAGATTCAGACTCTGCTCGCCCAGCGCATGCTTAGGGATCACAGCCAGCTCAGTCTACAAAATGAGGTCATGCACACAGCTCAAGAGACGTGGACACGTCTTCAGCAGATTGCTGATCCTATCCATAAATCGCGTACTAATCTGGAATCTCCACTAGAAGAGGGCTTACACCTTGCCTCTCTGCTCGACGATCTCGCCAATTCACTTCGCAAGCAGCGGCCCACTAACTTAGAAGAAAAGGAGAGCCAACTCTACGATAAGCTAATCAGCCGCACACAAAATTTGGCAACAAATATTCGTACAGTCTTTTCAGTCTCTGACCGCAGCAAGTTTGTGTACTATGTCGAGCGCGTTGAGAGTTCGGTCAACCGTGGTTTCATCATGCAAGCCTCAGCTGCACCTCTCGATGTCACATCCTTTCTGAAAGAGCGTCTCTTCAACAAATGCGCAATTATCTGTACCTCTGCAACCCTGGCAACAACTGGTCCCAACCCAGTCCATCCAGAAGACAAGGGACCTAACTTTGCCTACTTCCGTCGACGCGTCGGTCTTGATCCACTCGAACGCAGCGATGTGCTAGAGCATATTCTTCCTCTCACCTTCGACTATGAACGAAACGCCCTACTCTACTTGCCACGCGATCTGCCAGCGCCAACCTTTGGTACGGGTTCTGATGACTATATGAAGGCTATTGCACGTGAAATGTATAAGTTGGTCAAGCTATCACGTGGGCGTGCATTTCTGCTCTTCTCTAGTAAGCGTATGCTTGACCGTGCTTACGAGTTGATGTCACCCCATCTTCCTTATCCACTTCTCAAGCAGGGAGATATGACACGCTTAGAACTCACGCAACGCTTCCGGCAGGAAGAAGGTGCAGTACTCTTCGGGTTAAAAAGCTTCTGGGAAGGTGTGGATATTGCTGGCGATGCCCTTTCATTGGTCGTCATTGATAAACTTCCCTTCGATCCACCCGATGATCCGGTACATGAAGCGCGAGTTGCACAGATGAAGGAAGCAGGCGAAAATTGGTTTGGCACTTATGTACTTCCTCAAGCTGTTCTGCGCCTCAAACAAGGTATCGGACGCTTGCTCCGGACACGCCAGGATCATGGCGTAATGGCCATCCTCGATACCCGACTGCACACTAAGGGATATGGCAAGCTCGTGCTTGATGCCTTGCCGCCTGCACGCCGCACAAGCAGTTTGCGAGACGTAGAGCGTTTTTTTGCCTAGATAATGTTATTTGTGTATTACACTTTTACGTAGCTATGCGAAGCCTGATCATAACGATATGCTGGATCGCCAGGATGAAACGTCAAACCTGTTTTATCTTCGGATAACCAGATTAACATGCGACTGTTAGAAGGGGCATTTAAGGGGTAACGCCAATGACCAAGAGCACTTGGACTCATTACACTGAAGAGCCAAGCTCCCCCATCCATATGGATATTCTTGTCAGTAAGATCATCACACGAAAACGAAGTCTGGTCTGGAGGAGGTGCTCCATTAACCTGGAAAGTACAGGCCTGTAATGCCATTCCGTTGAGAGAAGCCGCAGGATCGGCATAGGGATAATCGGCAAAGTTAGCCACCGCTTTGCGTGCCAGCGTCGCTTGCGACCAGATCCAAGATCCAGGAAAAATATCCGCTGCTGTATAAACAGTTAGATAAACCTGTACCCGTGGGGCAATCTTTACAGACAGGAGACATCCCTGTGTGCAGTCAGGCGCATAGCGCTCTACATGAGGCAAAGTGATCAAAGGAGTTGGCACGGCTTGCTGATATTTTAATGAACCAACGTGTAAAACCTTCCCACCAAAAGCAACCAGGGGATATTGAGGAGAAAGTGTAAGAGGCATATCTGGCTGCAACTTATGACAGTCCTGGCCTAAGTTCGCACTGAGGGTCCGCACAGTTTCTGGTTTTTGATCACTAAAAACTTCACTAGCGTTTGTAAAACGCATATGATAGGCTAAAATACTATCGCACGAGTCTCCTTCTTGCACCGTGTAGGGAATTGTTCCTACCAAAGGAAGAACGGAAGGAAACGCAGGTAATACTACTGGATGTGATGCATCTGGATTAGATGCCTCATAAAATAGCGAGGTAAGCTTAGGCACTATCTTGCTTCCCACTCGTTGTGCAGCAAAATATGTTGGAAAGACTATAAGAATGATGGCTGACAACACTCCAATCACCTTCCAGGTGAGAGGACGCCATGACGGACGTTTAGGTAGCAGATCATATCCTTTGAGAACATCCAGTGGCAAAAAACGGCGAGCCATTACCAACTCCGATCTGAATACGCCAATGATGATACTATTGATTTCTTCCAAACGGTATCTGAAAAAACCCAGGGATATTCACTATGTCTATTCGGCAGAGAGGTTCGTTTTCTACAGAGGAAGAGTGCAAGTAATTTATTGATCCT
>CBJMBI010000454.1:0-3726 GCA_966427955.1 uncultured Ktedonobacterales bacterium | reverse complement strand
TGAACCCAAGTTCGTAATCTCTACTCACGAAGCCACCTCCTTCCTTTGGGTATGCATCCGGTCAGTTTTTTTATTTGACTGCCGGGGCAGGTGGAGCATCAGCACGGTATGTTTGTGCTAATACTGAATTTGAATGCCGCTTCATAAAGTTGCGGCCTCGAAAAATGAACCCACAACTAGGTGGGGTATTGATAGACTCTCAATTGGTTGTCTCGCACTGCGCTTGGCAAGCTTTAGAGAAACTTGGAATCGCATTACGATCTGGGAGCCATCAGCACTCGGGTATTATAACATCGTTGACTAGGCCTGGCAATAGAGCCAGAATGTCTCAATGTATAGATACAAGGGACTGTCTTCCTTCGTATTCCTGGCTTATGAAAGTGCTGGGATGAACACAACTTTCAACTTTCTATTCTTCTTATACGTTATGGAATTGGAAAAGCGGAAATCCCTATTCCATTTGGTATACAAGGGCTTTATGATATGAAGAGGAGGTATAGATGGACAAAACCGCCGTACAGGCTGCGTTCGTCAAGGCAGGACTCTCTCAACGAGTCGGGGACATAGATGCGCTAGCTCGTCCATCGATCCGGCTATTTACGAGCCCGGTTGATGAGTTGTCTTTGCCTGTTGGCGTTTCAAAACTTGGAGGCTTACCAGATCTACCAGCTGGAATTGCATGGCCAGAATGGAATGGTTTGCCACAGTCCTTTCTTGCTCAGATCCGTCTCGATGATTTACGCTCTTATGATGTAGAGCGAGTACTTCCCCAACATGGTATGCTCTGGTTTTTCTATGATGCACAGCAGCAAACCTTTGGAGACAATCCAGCAGATGTTGGTGGCTGGTCTGTACTCTTCCAGGAGGATCTGAGAACTTTGCAGCGTACTCCATTCCCTGCCCAACTTCCCGCAGAGAGTCAGTTTCACGCATGTAAGATCCATTTTGCCTGTGAAATAACTTTGCCTCAGCAACCAGAATTGGAGCTTGCGAACTTTGATTGGACCGATGAAGAAGTAAAGCGTTATGAAACATTGCTCTCACAATTTCCTGATCCAGTTGATCGAGCAACCATCCATCATCGTATGCTTGGGCATGCCGATGCGCTGCAAGATGATATGCGGTTACAATCCCAACTTATGACCCATGGTGTGACCAGCTCCGATGATCCGCGTGTTGATGAATTATCAAAGGGCATGTCAGATTGGCAGTTGCTCTTGCAGGTAGATTCTGACGAACATGCAGGGATGCGTTGGGCTACTGCTGGCATGGTCTATTATTGGATAAAGCTGGCTGATCTGCAGGCATGTCGTTTTGACAAGACCTGGCTAGTCTTGCAATCTGAGTGAGGAGGTTCCGAACCTCCTTTGTAACGCTTTTGAGCTAGACATAGAAAGGAGCTAGAATGTTAAAAAAAGGTATTTTTATCTTTCCTATGATGGCTGCACTACTCATGGTATGTAGTAGCTGTGTAACAAGTTCGGGATTGGGAAATGGTGGATCAGGAACATCCAATGCAGAGCCGAATTGGGGAGTGCAGACGAAGACAACAGGCTGTGTAGCCCAAGGGGCATTGCCGGATTCAGCCTGTACGCCAGGAGCTATTTTCCCTAATGTGACTAAACAACAAGTTTGTGTCCCAGGCTATGCTCGATCAGTACGCAATGTGCCACAAAGCGAGAAGAAGCAGGTATTTGCAGAGTATGGTATTACTAAGCGTCCAGCTGGAGCATATGAAGTTGATCATCTAGTGAGTTTGGAATTAGGTGGTTCGAACGAGATTGCCAATCTCTGGCCCGAAGCTGCTACACCCAAGCCCGGCTTTCATGAAAAGGATCGGGTGGAAAATTATCTCCATACTCAGGTATGTAATGGCAGCATAACGCTCAAGCAAGCTCAAATTGAGATTGCCACGAATTGGCTGAATGTCTACCATAGCATGGCGCAATCTAATCAGAAAGGACAGCAACTAGACGATCCCGAAGGGGATGCATGAACTCTTGCTTGTAAGTATAAGAGTGTGCTATAATCGTGCCGCTAACGGGGCATAGCTCGTAAGCAGACTCCACATATATTTCTTATAGAGATACAGAGCTTGCTTTGCGTGGCTTTTCTCATGAAAAAGGCTACTCTGCGCCTTGGATTGAGTACATATTAGGAACTGATAGATTTCGTTTCACTCGCAGGACGCAATCACAAAGCTGACAGAGTGATTGTGTCCTTTCTGTGTAGAAGATCAAATTGTTGTTGCCCCGCATAAGATGGAAAGAAAGAAAATATGAAGCAGAAACTTAAGACACACAAAGCTATGGCCAAGCGTCTCCGCGTGACCGCTTCTGGCAAGTTTTTGCGCCGGAAAGTGGCTATCAGCCACCTGCGCCGCAACAAATCACCCAAAGCTATTCGTTCTGCCGACAAAGAGTTTCAGTTGAAAACGGCTGATACGCGTCGTCTGAAACGTTTGTTGCCCTACGCTTTCTAGTTAAAGGGAGGAAGGAAAAGAACTATGCCAAGGGTAAAACGTGGAGTTCCCGCTCACAAGAAACATAAAAAGGTTTTACAGATGGCCGAGGGCCATCGTGGTACGCGCAATCGTCTCTTCCGTCGAGCGCATGAATCAGTTATGCACTCGATGGCGTATATGTACCGCGACCGTCGCAATCGTAAGCGTGATATGCGTCGGTTGTGGATCACCCGTATTAATGCTGCTGCTCGCATTCATGGTGTGACCTATAGCGAGTTGATGCATGCTATTCACGTTGCTGACATCCAAGTTGATCGCAAAATCCTGGCCGAGATGGCTGTCAATGATCATGCCGCGTTCAGTGCCCTCGTCAAGACGGCTTTAGAAGCTGCTAAGTAGACGGCTGGGATCTCCCAAGGTTGCATGGTAAAGCGAGTCCCTACCAATTGGTGAGAGATTGTGAGATGATATCTAATGTTACTTGCAATTAATTGCCATCGGTCGGGGCTCAATTTTTTCTGCTTGTTCGAGATAATCTATTAAATTATGACGCTGATTACCAGTCCATCGAATCCTCGTATTAGCAAGGTACGAGCCTTACAGACGGCGCGTGGACGCAAGAAAAGTGGGCTCTTTTTAATGGAAGGTCCCAATCTCTTTGAGGCTCTCCTTGCTGCACAGATTGTACCGTATGAGGTCTATTATCAGCCAGAGTTGTTATTTCAATTTCAATTTCAATCCCTAGCGGGAGTGCCGCCCTCTGCTCTGATTGAGGTAAGTGAACGTGTCATCAAGGCTATCAGTGATACACAGACTTCACAGGGAATCGTATGTGTATTGCCATTGAATGCTCTGGATCATACACGAATTCAGGCACGGCGTGGGCCAGCGTACCGTCCAGCACTACTGATCCTGGATACTCTGACTGATCCTGGCAATATGGGAACAATCTTGCGTACAGCACTAGCGGCTGATGTCGAAAGAGTCCTCTTAACTCCTGGCTGTGTTGACTATTACAGCCCCAAGGTTCTGCGTGCGGCGGCAGGAGCACACCTGATGTTGCCTGTAGAAACTGATCTTTCCTGGGCTACCATTGAGGAGCGAGTTGCCGCACACTGCGGTCAGGCTCCCCGTGTTTTATTGGCTGAGGCTAGTAGCCCTACTAGGTACTATGATTGTGATCTCACTCAACCGTTTGCGCTTATCATTGGCAATGAAGCTCATGGCCCTTCTCAAGATGCTCGTGCACTAGCCACTCATTC
>CBJMBI010000453.1:0-3732 GCA_966427955.1 uncultured Ktedonobacterales bacterium | reverse complement strand
GGATCTTTTGCCTCTGATGCAGAGCACAAAAAACCTTTTTGGAGACCCGCCTGCTTCCCTTTTAGGGGATCGGGTTTCTGATGTTCTTTGGGGAATCAGGTCTCTAACGCATGTAATCTACTCTGTATGGAGTAGATTCTATCCGAAAAAAAAGTATAAGGTAGCTGGTGAAGGTGTTAAAATCTGGTTAAGATACATGGCTTAAGGTTGAGATGAACTTGGCTATTGGGGAAATCCAATGGTGCTGCTCATCTTTATTCCCAAGGTGGGAAGGCGTTTTTTTGTTAGGCACTATGAGGTGAGGGATGGAAACGCCTAAACCCTACTAGTTGAGATGGTGAAGTATCAACTAGTTTGTCGCCAAGATCAATGCACAGCGCTTTCTGGTCCATTCACTGTAACAGGAATAGTAAAAGTGTAACCAACTCCAGGAACAGTCATGATATACTGTGGTGAGTTTGGATCAGGTTCAATCTTTTGGCGTAGGTGGCGAATATGCGTTTTGACTAGCCCAGAGTCGCCAACTCCGTCGTACCCCCAGACACGCTCAATGATCATATCAGTTGTTAAGACTTGTCCTGTATGTGAGATTAAGAGATGGAGCAAGCGACTTTCAGTAGGGGTCAATCGGACCTTGACACCATCGCGAGTAACTTCGTGGCGCATCGCATCCAGAGTCACAGGACCGACCGTGATAGACGATGACGTGCCGTTTCCTCGTGTACTAGAAGAGCGCCGCATCAGGGCTTTGATGCGAGCGAGCAATTGTCGAGGGCTAAAAGGTTTGCGCAGATAGTCATCGGCACCCAGTTCTAAACCCCGTACCTCATCATCTTCACGATCCAGAGCGCTCAGAATGAGAACCATGGAGTTGGTTTCCACGCGCATCTGACGGCATACTTCAAAGCCATCAAGTTTAGGCATCTGCACATCTAAGATGACTAGATCGGGTAATGTTTCACGCCAACGTTTAATTGCCTGCTCTCCATCAAACGCACGAATGACGTCATAGCCGTGACCTTTGAGCCAATAGCTCAACATGTCCACCATATCGCGGTCGTCATCAGCCACCATGATTTTCACGCGTAATCCTCCTGCTTTCGTCTATATACAATACTCTCGTGGTATGTTCAGAAAGACTGAGTCTAGAATAACCTCAGTTTGTTGTTCTAAGTGGATCTCTCTTCCAGCTTGCCCTCTTTTATGCTTTGCTGTAGAAGTTGCAAATATACCAATAAAAAGACATTTAATATCCGCTCTTGTATATTGAAACGGGGGTAGCTCAGCAGTGGTAACAGCGTGATACAGAATGGGCTATAACCAGACAGCTTTTTTGCATGCGAGCATAGCCTTCTGAAGAGAAGAGAGGGATTGATAGATTGTTAAGCTAGTTCCCTTGAGCTTCAAAAACTGTCCCTCTTTCCTTCTTCACACACCGGGCTCCCTCATAGTACATTCTTGGAGAAGAGAACAAATCTCTCAATAGATAAACGAAGAAAAGCGGATTTTTTGAACCAAAAAGAGAGGATTACGATGGATTCCGCAAGACGAGGGGATAAATCACCAAATCGTCCTGGCCAAGCTTCATCTTTTAACCTTTTTCGTGAGATGTCCAACCAATTATCTGAAAAGAGCGCAATCAGTCATCCGGTTCAATCTCTGCCAGAGGCATCTTCTTCAATCGATGAGCAACACCATCAGGCGACGTTACACCAGATTGAAAAGACAGATGAGCAGAGTAAGAGTGAAAGAGTGAGTGAGAAATTAGAGGACAAGTCTGGTGATCATCTAACTAATATTGAGACAATAGATAAAAAACAGGCAAAGTTTTTTGTTTGGTTAGATGGCAGGGGAAAGAACGATCCAGAACTACTGGAAAAGATTGAATCGATAAAAAAGTTAATAGAAGAAAGTAACTCAAGCATTTCAGAAGATCAAATAGAAAAAGGAGTAACTTTCCACAAGAATGACTCACAGATACGTGAAATTGAAGAGTATATTCGATCCGAAAAGTTGGGGATCTCCTTACAGGTATGGATGTTCTCCTATCATTGGGAAAATGCGCCAGAGCAAACATTGCAGAAGCTTTGTCTTCTTAGAAGTGGGGGTCAAACACTTAAGGAAGTGAATGACATTCTTCACCAACCGCATGGGGAGTACCAGCAAGAACATCTAAAGGCTCTGCAAAAGCTGTATGAAACGCAGAAAAAACTTTTAGGAGAACATGATCGCGGAGAAATTCCTCTGGAGTTCCTGCAAGAGCAGTTCAATCCTCTGCAAAAGCAGTTCAATACTCTGCAAGAGCACTGGAATATTATGCAAAAGTTGCATGACATTGAAAACAATCCAGAAAATTTCCATATCACATTAGAACAACAGGAAAACTTGCAAAAAACTGTCCAGGATCTCCAAGAATCTAATAAGTGCTGTTATGATAATTACTGCAAAGGTCTAAAAAATCTACAAAAGTTGCAAGAAGGTCAAGAGGATAAGCAAAATGAGATCAAAGTTATGAAAAAATATTGCGATATCCAGGGAAAGATGCTTAACTTTCAGATCAGGCTTACATCTAGCGTTCTTTCACGAGCACAACGTAAAAACTGGGAAACGGATGATTCTGATGATTCTGATAATTCTATTGATCAATGTAAATTCTCTCGCTGGAGTAATGCCATGGTCAACGATCAAAGAAAATATGCCAACTTTTATCCAAAGCAGTGGGATGCACTCCTAGACGTCCAGAGTTCAACCAGCGAAAAATATATTGAAATTGTGGAAAAGCAGCAAAAGATCATAGATTATGCTCAAGAAAATACACATCTCTTGCTAAGAGAGCAAGAAATTTTGCAAATGATTAACAAAGCTGCAATAAACATCTTAGATGATATAGATTGGAAAAGTGGTCCAGCGGTGGCAACTTTGGACTATTATTCTGCAGAAAAAATGCGCGAGATGCTCAAAGATTGGGAAAAGGAATTCCAACGTAAAAAAGAATGGCTCGAAGCTCTAGAAAAGTATCCCAAGATTCTAGACCAGTTGCGACAGACAGGCGATAAAATGGCGGATCAGAGGGTCTTAGAAGTGCAGAAAAATAATTTAGAGAAAATAGCTGATAAATTCTGTAAAATTGATGATAACGGTGAATTAATGCAAAGAGAGGACAGCAGAGTGAAGCTTGACAAAGCCCTAGAAGAATTCTCTTCTTCCCTGGCTGACTCCCTTCTCTCGCCAAAAAAGCGAGATACTCACTGGAAACTCCTCCAAATGTGGAAAGAGAACTTGGACAGTTTAGATAATGCTCAGGTTGGAGATTGCTATTGGCGCAGATGCGAACTGGTCGAAGCCCTAGAAAGATTCTTTAGCTCTAATCCCTCGTCAAAGGATCACGCAGGGCTGAAAGAAGGTTACCGTAGACTCAAAGAGTGGAACGCAAAGCTAGATAAGCTGTCTAATCAGAAGGAGCTAAATTCACAAGATTTGAAAGCCATATCCAGGCTAAAGCAGGCTTACGATGACTGGGAAAAAGGAACAGCCTCCACATCTTCCAACACGAGGCGTCTCAACTGGAAAGATCTTTTCTAGAATAGAAGATTGGAATAAAATATATAAAATAGATTATAGGTTAAAATGACATAATTTTTCTGTAAATTGAAGCAAAAGAGTCATAAGTATGATCATGTCTGTGTTCTCTGAATAACTTTTCAACAAGAACATCCCAAATGGGCGTCACCT
>CBJMBI010000452.1:0-3750 GCA_966427955.1 uncultured Ktedonobacterales bacterium | reverse complement strand
ATCACAACCCACGCACAGCAAGCCATTGCTCGCCTTCACGATCTTGAAAAGCTCAAACAGCTTCAGAGGGATTTGCTTCTGGCCCCAGATGAGCAAGCAGCCCGTACATTGTTGGGGTTGTAACTAGTTTCTGATTTTATAGACATACATTGACGCATCACCAGACAAACATACTGCTTGACATGCCTGATAGTATAGGTCGAGGCATTTGCATCTACCGTGAGTTACACGGGAAGTTACGCCTTTGGAGAGAGGAGCACTGGCTTCAGGAAACTGAAGTGAAACTGCTCTCGTTGAATGAGGAACCAGACATCATTTGTAGCCATGTCTATAAATGTCTCAGTTTTGGGTAACGCACGCAGAAAGTCCCATCCCCGATGTCTGGGATTGGGATGAAAGCGTGCCCTGTTAGCCTTTCTACTCCTTTCCTTGACATTGGGTGATAGCCGTAAAGATTTTTCGAGCGTGTTTGGGTATCCAAACCAGATGATACCCGATCTTGTCATGACATCATCTGGTTTTACGCACTGGCAATCCATCTGTTTCCATGGTAGAATCATAGCATGAATACAGTGCGTGTGTACCGGTTGAAACCCACCCAAAAATTGTTCGCTCGAATGACCGCAGCTCAAATGGAAGCAGCGAAAGTTTGGAACCGCTGTGTCCAGATCCACAAGCAAGCAAGAATGAACCATACCAAATGGCCTGGGCGCAATGAACTGCAAAAGGCAACGAAAGGCCAATTTGCTCTGCATAGCCAGTCTGTGCAGATGGTTGTGCACGCCTTCCTTGCCAACATTGAGACCACACGCAAACTCCGCCAAACGCATCCCCAAATGAAGATGAAGTATCCATGGCGAGAAAAACGCTTCTATCCGGTCAAATGGCCTGCTCAAGCTGTAAGTCGTGAAAACGGACGGGTTGTTCTGCCGATGGGAAAGGGGCGCGACTCTCTTGTTTTGCCTCTTGACTTGCCTGAATACAGTGGGGCTTGCAGTCTTGTTTGGAACAACGGCTTTGAGCTGCATGTGTGTGTTGAGACGCAAGAAGCCCAAGAGTCGCCAGGATCGGCTCATGCAACGGTCGACTTGGGTGAGATCCATTTGGCCGCTGTCAGCACAAACACCGGCAAGTCCATGATTGTAACAGGTCGTGGCATCCGATCTCTCAAACGACAGAGAAGCAAGCAACTGGGCAAGATCGCAAAGAAGCAATCCAGATGCAAGGCGCATTCCAAACGATGGAGAAAGTTGCAAAGAGCCAAGAACAAGATCAAGGCAAGAGCAGAACGTCGTATCCGTGACCTGCGCCACAAAGCCACCAGCCTTGTGATCGACTTCTGCCAGGAACACCAGGTTGGCTCTCTCTTCATTGGCAATCCCCACGGCGTCCGTAACCGCGATTCGGGTCGCCACCATAACCAAAGGATGTCCTTGTGGGAGTATGGCAAGGATATCGACTACCTCACGCATAAATCCAAACAGGCTCACATCATGAGCTTCACTGGCTCCGAACGAGGCACAAGTAGCCAGTGTCCTGCATGTGGGCATAAACATAAGCCCAAGGGAAGAAATTGGGCATGTCGCAAATGTGGCTTCACAGGCCACCGTGATATTGTCGGCAGTGCCAATATGCATAAGCTCGCTTTTGGTGAGCATGTGTCGTTTCCTCGTTCCGTCACGTATCTACGCCCTGGACTTTCCAGGAGTAGTAGTAGGGCAGACACGCCCCTAGCATCAAAGGATGCTTGTTGGCTATCACAGCCAACGGATCAACCACTGCTCTTGGAGCAGGTCCCTACGGGGACAGGCCACACCGTCGGAGTGCGATAGAAGCTTACCCGCTTCTAGCGGGTTGAGAGTGTCACCAAGTTGCTATGGTAGAGGAAGGGAACAAAAAATGTTGACGCTACCTTTGACCGAAACAACCATGATGCAGTATGTCTCAGAAGAGTCGTTCACCCGAGGGCGTGAGTACTACCGACAAGGAGTCGTGCTCTCACTGGTCAAACGTGGCATGACCCTGTGGGGAGATGTCCAGGATAAGGAATTGCTGCCTTATATTGTTCGTTACGTTTTTAATTCTGATGGTGTTATTACTGCCACTTGTACCTGTCCCTCTGATGAAAGTGAATGGTGCAAACATATTATTGCAACTGGTTTGGCTGCCATTCACCAGCCAGAGAAGATTGAGGAACGTCCTACCATCAAGGCTTTACTCTCAGATCTGAACTCTGAACAACTCCAAAAAATTTTGGTGAAACTGATCGAGAGGGAACCTCATCTGATGGAGGTAATCGAGGTAGTGGCGATTGAAGCGCAGTTGGATTTGTTAGGTTTAAATTTGTCAGTAGCTCAAGCTTCATCATCTCCCAAAACCCCTTCCCAAGCTGCTCAGGTGGATGCAGAAGCTGTGCATCGCCAAGTAAGAGCCATAATGCATAGTTTGGATCATCTGCGTCCTTCTGAGGCCTATTGGAACACTGGTGGGATAATCAATGCTGTTGATCATCTCTTGGATCAGGCTTGGAAACTGATTGAAGCGGATGATGGGCGTCCCGCGCTCAAGTTGCTTGCTGCTATCACAGAAGAATATGTATCCAATTGGACAGAACTAGATGATTCAGATGGTGAACTCAGTGGATTCTTTGATCAACTGGGATCAGCATGGACCGAAGCCTTGCTTAGTGCAGATCTATCAAATGAGGAACGTAGGTCTTGGGCTGCTCAGTTAGAAACTTGGCAGAATGACATAAGCGACTATGGAGTGGATGATGCTTTTACGGCAGCATGTCAAGCAGCTCTCCAGGGCTGGGACTATCTACCGTTGCAGCGCATCTTGCAAGGAAGTCCCACTAAACAAAGAGCTTGGAATAGCGAAGTGCTGGAATGTGCTGATAAGCTGGCTCAGGCTCGACTTCGTGTGCTAGAGCGGCGTGGCCACTTGCAGAAGTATTTATATTTGGCTAAAGCAGAGAGGCAGGTCAAGGAATATGTGACTATGCTGGTGCGTCTGGATCGTGCTCAGGAGGCCGCAGATTATGGACGTAAACACCTGAAGAATGCACAGGATGCGCTTTCTCTGGCTCAGTCCTTATTTGACCATGGTGAGCGTGAACTGGGTCTACAAATAGCCGAGTATGGTCTCTCTCTCGAAAAGCCAATCACACCTTTGGCATACTGGCTACGTGATACTGCCGCTGCAATGGGTAAAGCGGAGTTGGCTCTCTCTACTGCCGAATTTCTCTTTCGTGAGGAGCTAAATCTGGCCAATTATATTAGAGCTGGTGAACTTGCTGGCGTGCAGTGGCCGCAGCGGAGTTCGGACCTGCTAGAATATGCACGCCACACGAAGGTGTATTCCCCACAAGGGCTAGTGGACGTCTTCTTATATGAAGGGCTTATTGATGATGCCATAGCTGTGGTAGAGTATAGTGGGTCTTATGAACTTACTAGACGTGTAGTAGATGCTGCCATGGATGCTCGTCCTGAATGGGTGATTCGGGTCTGTCGGCAACAGGCAGAACCAATCATGGATGGGAACAAATCGCAGTACTATGACAAAGCTGTCGATTGGCTTGCTAGGGCACGGATGGCATATCGAAGAATGAATTGCGAGCAGGAATGGCAAGCATATCTAGCAGAACGCTTGGATCTTCATCGACGGCAGCACAAATTAGTTTCGTTGCTGGAAACTCTGCGCAATTAAAGAAAAAAGGTAAAAGATAATAATCCATTTGCTCTCCTGTTT
>CBJMBI010000451.1:0-3762 GCA_966427955.1 uncultured Ktedonobacterales bacterium | reverse complement strand
AAGCACTAACTTTTCGCATGTAGCCAAGGTTGCCTTAGAAGACAAATCATGGTATACTAAATACTATATTTCGTATGTGTTCATCCTGACCCATACCGTGACTTTTCTTAATGAACGGGACAGAAAATAGCAGGCAAACAGTCATGACTATAAAGCCAACCGAACAGATAGCATCAAGATCCATATCCCATACATGCTGTCCTCGCTACGAACACGCCATTCAAATTCTTGGAAAACGTTGGACTGGCCTCCTTCTGCACGCACTGATGGGTGGGCCACGGCGCTTCTGTGAATTAACGGCGGTCGTGGAGGGCCTGTCTGATCGCGTTCTCAGCGATCGCTTGCGAGAGTTGGAGATGGAAGGCATCGTAAGTCGTGTCGTTTACCCCCAAATTCCTGTCCGTGTCGAATACCAGTTGACTGAGAAAGGGCATGCGCTTAAACCAGTCGTTGACGCTATTCATACCTGGGCAGAGCGTTGGGTTGAACCTACCTCTTCATCGGCCACAACTGAAGTGTGCAAAGAAAAAGACGGATAGAGGCATAATTTCTGCATGGAAAACTTATGGGCACCCTGGCGTATGGCATTTATTGAACCTAAAACGCCGCCAAAGCCAGGTTGTATTTTTTGTACTCAACCCGCTGAATGTCGAGATTCCGAGCATCACATTCTCCATCGCGGTGAGCGCTGCTTTATGATGCTCAATTTGTACCCCTATAATAATGGCCACCTGATGATTGCACCTTATGAGCATAGAGGTTCTCTGGAGGAAGTCGATACTGCAACGTTGGTAGAATTGATGGATCAGGCAAAGATGGCATTGCATGCATTACGTGTGGCAATGAAGCCGGATGGATTTAATATGGGGATTAATCAGGGGAAAGTAGCAGGAGCTGGTTTCGCTGAGCATATCCACTATCATATCGTGCCACGTTGGAATGGTGACACGAATTTTATGCCTGTATTGGCTGATGTTAAGGTTATGCCAGAGCATTTGGATGCAGTCTACCAGAAGTTGCTAGGGGCACTAAAAGAAATCCAAAGTGTGTAGTCTTTTGCGTACTTGCGCTTCCTACCAGCGCAAAACATATCCAACACCACGGACTGTCTGTATCAGCTTAGGGTTTGCCGGATCTGCTTCCAGCTTCTCACGTAGCCAGCGGATATGCACATCAACTGTGCGAGTATCGCCTGCGTAGTCATATCCCCACACATTATGCAATAGCTGGTCACGTGTCAAGACTGTACCACGATTGCGCACTAAGTAGGTTAGCAAGTCGAACTGCTTAGGTTGTAACTCTAAGTCTTGCCCACGACAATTAACTTGTCTGCTAGCGAGATCGATACGCAGTGGTCCTGCTACTAATTCCCTGTTGCGACTGACTGGCGGTGATTCCACATCGCTTTCTGGTGATGATAGGCGCTCTTCAGTATTGCTAGGGTAATCTGCTCGGCGCAAGAGGGCACGCACGCGGGCTAATAGTTCCCGGCGACCAAAGGGCTTAGTGACATAATCATCAGCCCCGACTTCCAGTCCTACCACCTTATCAATCTCATCACTTTTGGCGGTGAGCATAATAATTGGCACTGTAGCCGTATTGTCTTCACGACGCAACTGGCGGCACACCTCCAGACCGTCTACACCTGGCAGCATGATGTCTAGAACAATCAGGTCTGGATGCTCCTTGTGAACTGCATTTAGGGCGCTAGTACCATCTGCTACAGTAATAACTTGGTAGCCCTCTTGCTCCAAGTTGTAGGCAATAGTTTCTGCCAGGATAGCCTCGTCATCAACGACTAGTATTTTTCGCGCCATTGTGATCTCCTAACGGACATGATAAATCGAGTCCTACCATCAGACAATGAATTGCCCGATGGATGGGTGAATATCAGATCTAGCCGAAACGGCCACTGATATAGTCTTCGGTCTCTTTTTGCTTTGGCTGTCCAAAGAGCTGTTCTGTGGGTGCGTACTCAACTAAGCCCCCGTTAAGGAAAAAGCCTGTGAAGTGTGAAACACGGCTTGCCTGTTGCATATTGTGTGTTACTATGACAATAGTATACTCTTTGACTAGTGTACTGATCAATTCCTCGATCTTTAAAGTAGCAATGGGATCAAGTGCTGAGCAAGGTTCATCCATTAGCAGAACTTCCGGTTTGACAGCTAGGGCACGTGCAATGCACAAGCGCTGTTGTTGTCCGCCTGAGAGACCCAGTGCAGAAGTATGCAGACGATGCTTTACTTCATCCCAGAGGGCGGCACCGCGTAGGCTCTGCTCGACTACTTCAGCAATATATTTCTTCGGTTTCCCCTGGACTTTGAGACCATAGGCGACGTTCTCAAATATGGATTTGGGAAAAGGATTGGGCCGCTGAAATACCATGCCAATGCGCTGACGCAGTAATACCACATCAGTACGTTGGTCATAGATATCAAGACCGTTAAAGATAGCTTTACCTTCGATACGCGTGCCAGGAATAGTATCACTCATGCGATTTAAAGTTCGCAAAAAAGTTGATTTGCCACAGCCGGAAGGACCAATCAGTGCAGTGACCTGCTTTTCGCGGATTGGTAGCGTCACATTGAAAAGAGCTTGCTTTGAACCATAATAAAAGTTGACATTTTGGATATCGATCTTGATGCTGGTGTCTTGATCCTTCGCTGCAACAGAGTCAGCTATAGGTACTTTTAACATCTCTAGCTCACTAATCATGTTTCTCTCCTTGTGTTATTGCGAAACAGGCGCGATAAATCGGGCCCCTACAATACGGGCAATGAATTGCCAAAACATGGGGAATGATATATTAACTAAAGCGTCCTGTGACATAATCTTCGGTTTCTTGTTGCTGTGGACGGGTAAATAGTTGTTGGGTCTCGCCAACTTCGACTACCTGTCCTTTAAGAAAGAATACCGTAGTATCTGCAATACGTTTAGCTTGCTGCATATTGTGCGTAACAATCACGACAGTATACTTCTTTTTCAATTCTTGGATCAATTCTTCTATTTTGAATGTCGACTCGGGATCTAATGCCGAAGCAGGCTCATCCATGAGCAAAATCTTTGGCTCGATTGCCAACGCCCGTGCAATACAGAGGCGCTGTTGCTGACCACCGGATAAAGCCATAGCAGAGGAGTGGAGACGATCCTTGACTTCATCCCAAAGTGCAGCTTCTCTGAGACTACGCTCTACCCGCTCGTGTAATGCTTTCCCTTTGGCTTGCCCATTGATCTGCGCTCCAATAGCCACATTCTGCCAGATACTATATGTTGGTAACGGACTTGGTTGCTGGAAAACCATACCAACATAGAGCCGCACATACATAGGCTTAATAGAACGCGCATAAATATTGACGCCTTCAATTTGTACTAAACCTGCCACACTGGCTCCTGGTAGTTCTTCATGCATCCGATTGAGGCAACGCAACAAAGTCGATTTTCCACAACCTGATGGACCAATCAGAGCAGTCACACTCAGTGGCGCAATCGTAAGATTGACATCATAGAGTGCCTGCTTCTTCCTATACCAGGCATTGAGGTGTTGCACATCCACTGCTGCTACCTTCTGCTCTTCTCCCATTGGTCTCAATCCTTTCAGTATTATGTACAGTCAACATGTTATTAAAACATTGAAAAAATTAACGGTTAGTCTGTTGGAAGCCTTTAGTGGCCCAACGGACAGCAAATGATGTCAGGAAAATGAGCAGAATGAGGATAAATGCTCCTGCATATGCCTGATTAACCTGCTCTGGATAAGGAC
The DNA here is from genome assembly GCA_966427955.1 of uncultured Ktedonobacterales bacterium. Classification (GTDB taxonomy): domain Bacteria; phylum Chloroflexota; class Ktedonobacteria; order Ktedonobacterales; family Ktedonobacteraceae; genus DASYAN01. Next base: position 2 of record CBJMBI010000451.1, on the reverse strand, counting down.
TA
>CBJMBI010000450.1:0-3764 GCA_966427955.1 uncultured Ktedonobacterales bacterium | reverse complement strand
GGATGCTCTGTGAGAAAACGAATGAGAGGCCTAGATCATTTGAACGCAATGCCTGAGATACCAATCTTAATTGAAATTACTGTTTCACTTGTATTTGCTTTTGCAGGAGGCTTCCTTGCTCGTTGGCTCAAGCTCCCAACGCTGGTGGGTTATCTGCTAGCTGGAGTGGCGATTGGTCCATTCACCCCCGGTTTTGTGGGTGATCAGCATACCATTGAACAACTCGCAGAATTAGGTGTCATCTTTTTGCTGTTTGGGGTTGGTTTGCATTTCTCGCTGCGTGATCTGTGGGCAGTTCGAGATATTGCCATTGGAGGAGCTTTCGTCCAAATGCTTCTCTCGACCCTGCTCGGCATGCTTCTCACACATTGGTGGGGATGGACACTCGCTGCTGGAATGGTCGTGGGATTGGCTATCTCCATTGCGAGCACCGTCGTATTGCTCCGGAATCTGATGGACCACGGCTTACTCAATACCTCTCATGGGCAGGTGGCTATCGGCTGGCTGGTACTGGAAGATCTCGTGACGGTGCTCATTCTTGTTGTGCTGCCGACCTTTGCCATGAATCCTTCCCATGCTCTTTGGCAGACGATTGGGCTGACGCTCCTGAAAATAGGCCTCTTTGTGGCACTCATGCTTGTGGGAGGAATGCGTGTCATTCCTTGGATGCTTCTACGCGTTGCTCATCTGCGTTCACGTGAACTTTTCATTATCTTCATTGTCGTCATCACGCTTGGAACAGCCGTTGGTGCCGCTGCTTGGTTTAGCGTTTCCCTGGCTTTGGGAGCTTTCTTGGCCGGAGTGGTGGTCAATGAATCTGCCCTTTCACATCAGGTCGAGGCAGAGATATTGCCATTTCGAGAGATATTCGCTGTCCTCTTTTTCGTCTCGATTGGGATGTTGGTCAACCCCACTTTGCTGCTATTTTCTGCAGGAGAAGTGCTCGCTCTCGCCCTCTTGATTGTTCTGGGAAAAGCACTCCTGGTACTCCTGCTTGGATTCTTCTTTGCTCGCCCAGCTCGTACGATCTTGGTGCTTGCGGTCTCACTCAGCCAGATTGGAGAGTTTTCTTTTCTCTTAGGACAAGTCGGAGTCCGTTTGAAACTGCTTTCTCAAGAGCAGTATGCGCTTATCCTGATGAGTGCGCTGCTCTCAATCACATTCAATTCCTTCTTGTTTCGGCTCCTTCCCAGGATCGAAGTAGGCTTGCATGCTCTCGAGCCATTCTGGTCTTTGCTCGACCGACATGGGCCAAGACTAGTCCCCATATGCGAGTCGTTGCAAGATCATGTCGTTCTGATCGGATATGGACGAGTAGGACGCTATTTGGTTGATGTGCTTTCACACGTGGCGCTACCGTGTCTGGTAATCGAACAAGATGCGGGGAAAATTGTTGAACTCCAACAGCAGACAATTCCAACGCTTTATGGAGACGCAGCCAATTCAGATATCCTGTCACATGCACACCTCCCTCAGGCTCGTGCTGTGGTTGTCACCCTCCCAGATGAAGCAGCAGCTGAGAGTTGCGTCGCAGCAGTTCATGACATGGCTCCATACGTCCCCTTACTCGCACGTGCAACGACCCAGGAAAGTGTACACCGCCTCTTCACATTGGGAGCAAGGACGGTCATCTATCCAGAACTGGAAGGGGCACTTCAACTCCTTGATCAACTGTTGGTTTGTCTTGGGTATTCTGAGCAGGAGATTCAGCAGTACACCCAGACCGTCCGGGCTGATCACTACAATCTCTCGGTTTCCACCCAGGCGGAGCAAGAAGCACTTGCCCAGTTAGAAAGCGAGAGGTCCTAAAGGATTCTGTTCTCATGAGAATCTTAAAGTTCTTATTTAGAAAAGCAGTTAAAAGGAGAAATATCTCCTTAAAGGGATCACGATAGGCCGTAATTTTTCACCTGTTTCCTTGTGATGACATGCCCTCGCAGACCAATGCAAGAAAGGGCCAGAGACCACGGCTGCAGATGCTGCGGTGCCGGGCCCCATCTGCGCATGGAGAGCTTATTCTCCAGCTGAGTACGGTCCAGTCAGAAGCCTCGCCTCTTCATGGAAGAACCTTACTGTTGGGGCAGATGGGAATGTGGTTCCACTTCCACTTCCACTTCTAGTTTCTCACCCACCTTGACATTCTTGATCACAACCATGATCACATCTCCATTGATGGTCACATACTTAGTTGGAATTACTATTGCATGTCTGTGCATCATGTCTACCATGCTGTCATCAGGAGTAGTGGTAGCTAACCCGATGGTTTCACTCCTGTTGGCCGCTTGAACAGATGGTGCTGACTGATCTATACTTTGTCCTTCAGCGGCGTGAGCAACGTTATTCTGGTTGACGAATGCGAACGACAGTCCAACCAGAAAGAGCACGGCAATCAGTGTCAGGGCTAATCTCGCTATGGGTAGAACGGGAATCTGTCGCAGCTGCCTCCATAGCGAAACGTGATCTTGTTGAATACTTCTGGCTGTGTTCTGGAGCATTGAGCTTCTCCTTTCAGCATTTTTCAGCTTTTTTGCTCTGGTTAACGCAATAATGGACATCACATGAGGCTTATTTGGTCCTCAGAGAATTACAATATCATATTTTTGTTTGAATAGATAGATCATCTATTGAGAAAAAATAGTAGAAAATGATATTGTTATACTAGAAATAAGGAGAGCAATCTATAGAAGAGCCTTTGTGTAATCATGTGGTATCCTTTCAGAAATGCTTTTATAATACCTTAAAAAATTTTATAATAATTATATTACTTAATACATAATCTATTGCATTCATCCATCAAGAGAACAATGCGGAGCGGTATCGAGGAATGTTTCCTCCAAAAAATCATCTCTTACACGTCGAGGAGATATGCACTATCTTCCCAAGACAGTTCTCGCCACTTTCTCTTTGTTGCTGAACATGACAAATACGAAAGAGCCCCAAAGCGGGTCAATCTCATATCAAGTTTTCAATGGATGAAAAGTGTTTCATATTGGTCTCCCTGTATGGTACACTGTTCTCAAGGAGGTAACCATGTCTGAAGAGACTCCCCCTATCAAACGTGCCTATGAGTACGCAAACGACTGTTATAAAAAATCTGCTGGGGTTGTTCGGTATCTGAATGAGGCTCAGAAATCTCTTCCTGAGGACGACACGCCATTTCGTGAAGAAATGAAAAAGGTCATTGAGAAAGCAGAGGAATTAATGGGTATGTATGAGAAGCTTCTGCCTACCATCTATGACCTCCATGTGAAAAAGACGCAGAAGGGATATTAATTGGCCTGTTGTTGTTTCTGAGCTGCTCGGATAACCCGTCTGATCGTTTCATACGAGACGCCATAGTCTTTCGCAACCTGACGCAGTGATTCGCCTCGGTTAATTCGAGAGAGAACAGTCGGCCACTCTGAAGGCGGTATTTTCCACTGGGGATGATCTAGCCCAGGACGACGCTTCGGGAAAGAGACAACCTGGGGATTGGTCAGGGCGTGGGCAAAAGGATCGTCTGACTGCTGGGAAGGAGCACTTGCTGGCTCACCGAAGACAAGCAGATCATCTCTGCCTGAGAAGAGCTTCTCAAACGGGATGAGAGCCAAGTGCGACCTACGGATCAAAACCCGTCGGTTCCGTCTGAACAACACCAATGGGACACGTTGACACCTCAAAAGTGGACGTGTCCCGTTGTTTTATTTTATCCTAAACGTTGACGCTTTACAAAGAAACAAGCAAAATCCCATAGCCAGCAACCACACAAAGCGCTCTCAGACGGC
>CBJMBI010000449.1:0-3764 GCA_966427955.1 uncultured Ktedonobacterales bacterium | reverse complement strand
ACAATAGCTCCCCTGGTGCTATTGTAGAACTAAGTGGCCTCTCCAGTCAATAAAGATTCAACTGGTTGGCAAGTTAGTAAAAGGTCTAACAATCTTTATTTGTGCATGCAACAACAACCTTACCCTTTGGAAACGCTGGATACTATCTTATCCTGGTTTGGAAACTCAGGCCCACCGTTTTTTTGAGGTGAGGGTTGGTCTGGGTGCTTGCGTTTATAATAGATATTCCATACGCCGAAGACTAGTTCGCCTGCTGCCATGACATAGAGTACCCGATCAATGCCGATGAGATCAGAGAGCATGCCAACGAACAAGATGATCGGAATGGAACAGGTACTATAGAGTACAATCTGTAGAGCTAATACACGTCCCTTGATCCAGTCTGGACTAAGTTCTTGCATAGCTGTGTTAGACGGGATATTTACAAGATCAAAGGCTGTACCTGCAATAAACATAAAAATGCCAGTTATTATGACCAATAGCGGATTGGCGTTCCAGCTGTGGGGCTGTAGCCATTTTGCTAGGAGAACTGTAGATGGAATGAGCAGAGTTGAGATCGCCATAGTAAGGGTGCCGATAAGGATCGTACGCAAATTTCCTAATTTGCGGGTAATTTGTGGCGTGACGAGGGAGCCAAGAATCAGACCAATACCAGCTGGGGCAAAAACTAGAGCCAGTGCATTTGTGGGCAGATATAACAACTGGGTGACAATGGGCGTTGCTAGCAGGCTAATGACAAGAAGCAAGATGCCTGCAAAAGAGAGCTGGACAACGGCCTGAAAAAGCGGCTTGTTGCTCCGTACAAACTTCCAACCTTCCTGCATTTCGTTCCATACATTATTGATGATACCAAGTGTCTGAGTCGTGATGGGAGCTTTTATGCTTGAAGTAGGCGGTGGCAACTTAAAATTCTTTTGGGGAATACTGATAATCAGCAGAGCACAGATCAGGTAGAGTATTCCAATGAGCACATATAATTGCAAAATGGCATCGATGGTGACGTGGAAAAGTGTAATCGTGGGTAGAATACTAAGTATAATAGGCGCAAAGATAACGAAACCAAGCGCCTGTGAGAGCATAAAGGTGATACTAAATAGTGAGAGTGCTGGCATCAATTCCTCATCGCTTACCAACATGGGAATAGTAGACCCTTCAGCTGGCGTAAAAAACTGTCCAATCGATGCGATAATAAAGGTGAGCAGATAGATCGGTAGCAAGGCATGCCGATCAATAAGAAGTGTCAGCACAAAAAGAAACGTTGCAATAGCTCTTAGACAGTTACTGACCCACAATACACGCCGTTTATTCAAACGATCTACAAAGACGCCGGCTGGCCCACCGAACAAAACTGCTGGCAAGCTAAAGCTGATAATAGCAAGACCAATCAGAGTTGTTGAATGTGTGGTATTTTCTATCAGGATCAAGAGCGCGTAGCTTGAGGCATTAAGAATGGTCATCGAGATCAATTGGGCCAGCCAGAGGCGCAAAAAATTCCTCTTCTTGAGCAACGTCAAAAAGCCTTCGCTCTGTCGTACTAGAGCCATAGGAGCAATTCCATTTTAATCAAGTCAATATTCTCCTTCTAGTTAAGAAGACCTGCTTATGTCTATATACGAATTTCTAAATGGTTTGGCTATTACTAGTTGGCCGTATAGCTATTCTTCCTCAAACGGGTCCTCAATGACCTTCTGAAGCCTTGGGAGGACTTGCTTAATCCGACGTTCAACTTCAGAACGCGGAAGTAATACACGACGCCCACATTTTTCACAACGGAGACCAATATCGGCTCCTAATCGAACAACTTCCCAATCGAAATTGCCACAGGGATGTTGTTTGCGCAAGCGCAAACGATCTCCTAATTCAAATTGCATAGGCTGCTGCATAAATAGTTAGCCCTTTATCCTTTACAAGTTTGACTTGTTTTCTCGATAGAGGCCATGCTCCATGATATAGTCTTCAACGGCTTCCGGAGTCTGGTACTTGATAGGTCTACCTTCAGCAACGCGTCGACGGAGATCGGTAGATGAGATAGCCAGTTGTGGCGCAGATACCACTACCAGACGTTGTGTGATTCCCGGTAAGCGTGTTTCCAATTCATTATATCCTATATGCTCCTCATAGCTTGGACGTCTGACAGCAACAAGACTAGTCAATTGGACCAGAATATCTGCAGATTTATGCCAAGTATGAAACTCCTGCAAGCTATCCCAGCCGATCACAAAAAAGAGTTGTGTATCTGGTCTCCATTGATCATGCAGGACGCGTAGTGTATCAACTAGATATGATGGTCCCTGACGATCTATTTCCACCCGTGAGAAGGTGAAGTGCGGATTTGAAGCAATCGCTAGTTGAACCATGGCTAGCCGATGAGAGGACTGTGTATAGTTCTGTCCTAGTTTGTGAGGAGGCTGTCCTGCTGGAATAAAGACCATTTCGGTAAGATCTAGGGCAGTGCGTACCTCTTCTGCAATTGCCAGATGAGCGTAATGGATTGGATCAAATGTCCCGCCTATAAGACCCATACGTCGTGTTGCTGGTAACCGCTTATGATTTTCCAACGTTTATCCATTTCCTTTGTGAGTAGAGTAGTACTCTCTTCGTATCCCTAGCTAAATCAGATCAACTGGTTCGTGGACTGCCAACTCTGCATTTGGCAAGAGTGTATGCAAGGCATACATTGCATCTGATATGTCTCTTGTCCGGCTGCTGGAAACCCAGAAATGCGCAAGCAGTGTGACCTTTCCTTCCGTCAGGTTAGTGAATAGGACCATAGGCTCAGGTTTTTGACGAATCGCCTCCAGATCTTGAAGCGTTTTGCTTATCCGATGAGCAGTCTCTTGTGGCACAAAGTCGGTAACTGGTATGGTGACTGCGACAGTCGCGCGTCTATCCTCGAAATAGCTATTGTTAATGACCGTACTGCTAAAGACGAGGGCATTTGGGATGCTCACTTCTTCGCCACTGATAAGACGTAGTCTGGTCGTTCTCAATTCTATATTTTGTACCTTACCGATGTAAACGGTTGCTCCAATAGTAATCCTGATCTGGTCATGTATGAGGAAGGGCCGTGAGACTAAGAGATAAAAACCAGCAACTAGGTCTTTCAGAACATCTTGGAAGGCAACAGTTGTTACAACAGTGACAACACCAATTGCAGCTACAGGTATACCAACAGGCACCTGCCAAATAGAGAGGACGCAGAAGCTAGCAATGGTGAGTACCGTGATATAGACAACGCGTGCGAGCAGTGTCTGGGTATTGGGATTGAGCCGACGCTCACCCAAGATACGGATTGTCACGGTTTTCGCTGTGCGTGCAAATCCTATGCTTAATGCAATCAAGATTAAGGTTTCAGCGAAGGCTAATCCAATGGCATAGATATCAATGTGGTAGTTGGCTTTTAGATCGGCGATCAAGGAAAAGAGATTGTTCCAGATAGCTAGAGCAATGATGCCTCCAACTAGTAGCGGAGGAATGATTACCAGTACCCCCAATGTCTGCACCGCCCATTTGTCCAATATCGTTTTCTCCAGGCGGCGTGTACATATTCGCCGAAGGAACAGACCCAGGGCTAGTGCAACCAGCAGAGCACTGCTGCTGAGAACGATGTTTAAAGTTGTATCGACCGCTTTGGCAACTCCTGGCATTTGGTGCAGTGCAATATTGGTAGCTGTCAGGGGTGAGAGAGGAGAGACTGCCTCCGTAGGGCTTGCCGCTGTGAGAGGAGTTGCCGTAGGGCTTGCCACTGCGCTAGGAGTTGCCGT
>CBJMBI010000448.1:0-3787 GCA_966427955.1 uncultured Ktedonobacterales bacterium | reverse complement strand
TTTTGGAAGACAGTGTGTTGGGGTCGTCATCGAGTTGCCAACAGCTTATAATACGTGTGATTCACAAGGGTCCAAAAGGTTTGGAAGAAGGCCAGATCTTGATATTCCAGGAGTCTCAATAGTGTGTGTTGCTTTTCAGAACTGACCTGGCAGAAGTTGCCTCCTGCAGCTATATTAAGTTCTTGTAGGACAGCACGAAGTCGATGCTCACTCAATGTCAGTGTTGCTTTATGTTGGCCTGTAGAGCGAAGATGGTGTAACAGTTCATCGACTAAATGTAAACTGGATGGTGGAGGAAATTCGTTGTCTGATGGAATAAGAAGATCGATAATCGTGTTCAATTGAGCCCGTTCTTCATAGCTAAGCTCAATTGCTTTTTTGTGTACCGTTGGTCGGACTTGCAGCATTTCGCTCATAGGAACTCCTCTCGAATAGAGATTATTCTGCAACTTTTCTATTTCACTAAATTGCACTAAGATGTTCATCCCCCCCTCCGTTAGCCACATGGAGTCAGAATCTTAGTTCAAAGAGTAGGTCTATGTAGATTTGGACACTTTGCATCTCCAAAAAAAGACACTTTACCTACGGACACATGTCACGGGCTCCCATCGACGGGTTCCGCAGGGAAGCCGTTGCAGGTAAAATGTTCTCAATTGATGAATATGCAGTCATATTCATCAGAAAAATCTGGCAAGGAGACCCCTGTCATTCATGCGGGGGAGGAATTACAAACACAAGCTCCTGACGCAAGACGGGAGTGTCTAAGATAATACTATCACATCCCTTGTGAAAAATTCAACGGTAGAGACTAGTTATTTTTTCTCATAGCTAAATTTAATCCTTTCCCATTAAATGTTGGAGATCATAAAATACTTTCTCGATTCCACATAAATAGGAGAAGCAAATCAGTTTGCGATTGATCTACAAAAGCACCTTTGGCAATTGCTAATCAGCCTTCAAACACGATTGTCTTATTCTGATAGACAAGAACGCGGTTTTCGGTGTGTAATCGTACAGCTTCTGCGAGAACGCGGCGCTCAACTTCTTTTCCTTTGCGTATCAAGTCATCAACTGTATCACGATGGTTGCAGCGAATGACATCCTGAGCGATGATTGGACCTTCGTCCAGATTATCTGTGACATAGTGGGCGGTTGCTCCAATAAGTTTGACACCCCGGTTAAAGGCACGCTGGTAGGGATTTGCTCCAACAAACGCTGGTAAAAAGCTATGGTGAATGTTAATAATATGGTTTGGATATGCTTCAACAAAAAAAGGTGCCAGGATTTGCATATAACGGGCTAAGATCAGAATATCGGTTTTGCCTTGTAGAAATTCCAGGATGTGTTGTTGATCTTGCTGACGTGTCTCGGTGCGAATAGGGAAATAATAGTAGGGAATCTCGTACATTTGTGCTAGTGGCTCCATATTTGGGTGGTTGCTAATAATGAATGGGATATCCATGGCTAGCTCGCCACTTTTCCAGCGCCATAGCAAGTCTGTCAAGCAGTGATCAAATTTGGAGACAAAAATAGCTGCTCGCTTGTATTGTCGTGTATAGTGGATACTCCACTCCATATGAAACTGATCTGCAATTGGCTTGAAGGCGAGAGCTAGTTCCGACGGACTCAGCGTAAAGCCTTCCTCTCCAAAGCAGATACGCATAAAGAAAGTCTGATCCTGTTTATGGGTTGAGTGCTGATCGGATTCGAGGATATTGCCATGATGTTCAAAGATGAAGCGTGATATGGCGGCGACAATACCTGGTTGATCGGGGCAGGAGATCAGCAAGGTAATAGCTGGCTGGTCTATAGACATGTCTGGTCCTTTCACATTGGGAGATGAGATAGGTGTGGATTGTGCATTTGTCTGCTATAGTATGTTGTTAGCAGACAAATGTCAATGAATTCATCATCTAAATAATGTCCCATTCAATGCGCGATCCAAGTTATAGCAGGCACTAATCAGCGCAAGGTGAGTAAATGCTTGAGGGAAGTTACCCAGTGCCTCGCCTGTGGGCCCAATTTCTTCTGCATAGAGTCCAAGATGATTAGAGTAAGTGAGCATTTTCTCGAGTAAGAGGCGTGCCTCACTAGTACGGCCAGCGCGTGCTAATGTCTCGGCTAACCAGAAGCTACATGGACTGAATGTTCCTTCATCCGTTCTTAGTCCATCATCGGCAGCTTCTTGTGGAAGATAGCGGTAGACATGAGAATCGCAGACCAATTCGCGCTGAATACGGTCAAGGGTACTATGCATTTGTGGATCAGTTGGCCCACAAAATCTTGTCAAGACCATCAGAAGTAAGCTAGCATCAATTGCATCGCTACCATAGTACTGTGTAAAGCTTTGTTTTTTCTCATTCCAACCATTTTTCATGACATCTTCATATATTTGCATACTAGTCTGCTGCCATTGTGAAATTGGGGCGGGGAGTCCACGGTGGCGTGCAATACGTATTGCACGATCAAAAGCAACCCAGCTCATCACACGTGAATGGACAAAGTGTTGCCTACCTCCTCGTACCTCCCAGATCCCTTCATCTGGCTCATTCCAGTGTTTAGTCAGCCAGTTAAGCAAATGGCGTAGATGCTGCCAGAGGTCATAGGAAATATCTTGGTGGCGATTGAAGAGGTAGATAGAGTCTATCACTTCGCCATAGAGATCTAATTGTTGCTGTTTGTATGCTCCGTTGCCAATGCGTACGGGGGCACTTTTGCGATATCCCTCAAGATGATTCAGTGTAATTTCCTCTAAATCATGTCTGCCGTCAATTGTATACATCGGCTGGAGAGATCCGTTTGCTTTGATCTCATGACAACGAGCATCGAGCCAGCCCATAAATGCTTTAGCCTCTTGAGTAAAACCCAGGATGAGCAAACTATAGATAGTAAAAGCGGCATCTCTTAGCCACGTATAGCGATAATCCCAGTTACGTGGCCCTCTGATGGTTTCTGGTAAACTGGTCGTTGGGGCTGCCACAATTGCTCCTGTTGGTGCATAGGTCAGTAATTTGAGCACCAGAGCAGAGCGTTGTACCATTTCGCGCCAGCGTCCCTGATATTGGCATTGTGAAAGCCACCGCTGCCAGTAGTCCATCGTTTCCCGAAACGCTACTTCATATTCATGATGAGCCAGGCGTCGTGGGGTAATATCATTGTAGCGAGCACTCTCTAGGATGAAATATACCCACTGCCCCGTGTGTAAAGTGAAATGGGCTTGGACACCTCCCATGCCATCTTCTACAAGCGGCACAGTAGATGCGAGGGCCAAACAAAGGGTTTCACTGTGGAAAAGAGCACCATCACAGCAAATGTTTACTATATGTTCATCACGTGCATAGTTAAAGGCTGGTCGGCAAATCATTTCCAAAGACGATGAGCCTCGGACTGCATGGACGGCGCGGATAATATGGTGTTGATGAGTTAGACGTTGGGTTGCTTTAATTGGCATGAAGTCAATAATCTCAACAACACTACTGAGGGTGAGGAAGCGGGTAACCAGAATGTTTGTTTCTGGTAGATAGAGCTGCTTTTGTCTCATGTTTGTTGTATGTTCAAACGAGGGGGCAATGCGGAAGAAGCCTCCCTTGTTAATGTCAAGAAGCGCACCAAATACACTCGGTGAGTCAAAACTTGGTATACAACACCAATCGATAGAACCATTCTTCCCTACAAGTGCTACAGTATGTAAGTCGCCGATGATCCCATAATCTTCTATCGGTTGGTATGTTTGCTGAGCGGTTCGAAATCTCTGTGCATTATCCTGTTCCATGCTTTATCTTTCCTT
>CBJMBI010000447.1:0-3787 GCA_966427955.1 uncultured Ktedonobacterales bacterium | reverse complement strand
TGGATAAGTGGACAATGAGTTGAGTCGAATCATAGCAACCTCACGGAAAGGTCACAGAAAATCTCACGAAAAGGTCATGAGCGATATAGCCGGCTATATAACATGTGGATAGTGTGGATGAGTTGGAGTGAGATTTTGTTGAGGGGCAAAAGTGCCAAACTTCAGACTTGGGATGCATTCCCTTGCTCAGTGAGTTGGCACTCTTGCGGCAGTTCAGTAAATGTTTATGGTACCAGCTTGCTGTTCGGAAACAGAGAGCTGAGCTAATACATTGTAGCTGCGTAAGAGTTCGCCAATGCAGGTTGCTGAGGCAAGACACTCATTTCGTAGGAGTGGTTCATGGGGTTTCTCCCCATCAAAGATCCCTTCACATGTTCCCAATAAGTTTGCTTGGAAGCGCTCACGGAAAGGTTCTAACAGTTGTAGCCCTTTGCGCCACTGGTATTCTCGCAGTAGAGGTGAGTCCTGTCTCTGTGACCACATCTTCAACAGAGTATCAAGATATGGTCCTATCAGCCAGGACCAGACGCAACCCTGATGCAATGCCAGTTGTTGCTCTCTTGATGGCCTTTCTTTGCTACCATGGCCTCGATAGGCTCTTTCTTGGAAAGAGAGAGTGCGTAAGCCATAAGGAGTCAGCAGGTGCTCAGTAACTGTATCAAATACTTGCTGTCCGTATTCCATATCCAATATTGGGTATCTTAGCGAGAGAGCGAACAGTTGGTTAGGGCGGATAGCAGAGTCATTCCCTTCTGGTCCATCGACAACATCATAGAGATAGCGACCAGCGGGGTACCAGAAGCGTCGTTGAAAACTGTGCTTACACTGTATCAACAACTCTTGGTAATAGGATGCAGAATATTCGGATGTCCTCCTCTGGCTGAAGTATTGTGACCATTCATACATCAACGAGAGAGCGTGATACCAGAGTGCATTGATCTCTACTGGCTTACCTGCCCGAGGTGTCACGGGTCTCCCATCGATATAGGCATTCATCCAGGTCATTGCTTTGCCTGGTTTCTGTGTTGAAAGTAGACTATCAGTCTGGTCAAAGAGAATGCCGTTGGAAGTTCCATGGACATATCTGCTAATACATTGCTTCAGATGATGGAAGATCTCCTCCAGAAACTCATAATTCCGTGTGATACGTAAGTAGTAATCGAGAGCGTAAAAATACCACAATGTTGTGTCTGCACTACTATACTCGCTCTCTGTCAATGTATGACCCTGTGTTGGAAGCCGATCGGGGAGAAGCCCACTGGCAAAGTAGCGTGCTATCGTTTTTAGCGTAATTAATGCTTTGTCATATTTACCAGTCACGAGCAATAATCCTGGCAAAGCAATCAGGATATCGCGAGTAGTTCTCTCCATACCGTAGTAGGTAGTTAGCTGCATTGTATAACACTCTGTAGGAACAGAAATTTCCAAAGAGCCATCTAAATACATACTACGAGTGACATTGGAAGTTTTATGCCCTAAGAGAAAATAGTTACTTGCTTGTAGTAGTAGAGCGAGAAATTCTTTACCACCTTCATACGGATTAGGTGTTGTAGCAAGTGGAAGAGCACGTAATTGAAGTGCTTGCACAGCTTCACCCGCTTCACCAAAGTATCGTTGTGGTTGTACTAGACTCTCTGTAAACTGTCGTTGGTGCTCCAAACTTTCGTAATAAGAGCGAGACAAGTGCTCATGACAAGTCGGTAGTGAGGTAATTTCTTCGCTGCTCACAATGACTGTTAGCACAGCAGTTTCACCATGGGGTTGTAGAGTTGCACGGATCACACCTGGTAAGTAGAGATCTTCTATTGCTGGATCATGAGTAGTTGTATCCTGGCGGTGGAGAAAATTCCGGTACCATACACCTGTAGGGAGAAAAGTGACCTGACTCTCAGAATGTCCAACTGCTACAAGATGATAAGGCTCAGCACCATCCACAGACCAGATAGTACAGCCTGTAGTCCCTTTAGGAAAATGTGCTGTAGCAGAATGAGCATTTGCCTGTTGACTCTCTTCCGTAGAGTGGACCTGTACCTGGTAATGAGCATCGCTGCTCGCATACTGAAGGCTATTATAAGGACGATTGGCCACGAAAGGCAAAAGTGTCAAGGTTAATGAACATTGTGCCTGTTGTTGAAATGCCTGTGAGGCTGTATAGTGCTCGAATACACTATGTGATCTTGTAAAGCTGCTGTGTTTATATCCTAACTTATCTAGATTTGCTGTTCGTAAGACGCAATATTGAACAAAAGTTGTATTATATCCCTTATCCATCCAGATGCGTTTTTCCAGCAAAATTCCTTCAATACCACCTAGGCGATATGTAAAGGTAGGAATGCCCTCTTCTAGGCGAAATGATTCCAGATGGACAAAGCCTGCGGGACTTAACGTCCCATCTCGGTATTCGTTAGTGCCAAGATAATATGTGCGCTGATCAAAAAAGATCTCCTCGTCAATTTTCGCAAACAAAAGCTGTGGTGTTACTGCATGAGGAGACATTGCAACTAGCAATCCATGCTGCATTCGAGTAAGCACGCCTGCAACTGTCCCTGCTGCATATCCTCCTAGGCCATTGGTTACGAGCCATTCACGTGAGATGGTCTCGTTAAGATCACAACATATGCTGCGATCCAAACTAATGGTCATGTTGACCCCTCCAATCCCTTGATCTGAGAATCGAGACTACGTGAACAGTATTTCCAATTGTGGTATGCGACTATGTATCTATACCTTATTACAGTGTAGCATAACATGACCTGAGAAACAGCCCTTTGACGTTCTTTTTTCATTATATTTGCCAAATTGATAGCAAATGTTGTGCTTCGGGCTGTAGAGTTCAATTTTTAGTAATGCAAACTCATCATGCAATGCCAGAGATCAAAATGAGAGTTCACAGTAAGCGGGCTTGGGGTAGCAGGCTAACCCCATTGTTAAGCGATCCCCCAACCTTTTTGGAGTTGGGGATAGGCCAGTAGATAGAAACCTTGTAAGAAATTATAATGCGCAAAGAAAACACTACCGTGTCCAATGCGTTATTGATGCAATTCAAATAAAAATAGAATGTATCATGCACCAACATATATTGGGCTTTGATAAGTGGGGAGATTCACAATGCCGATAGGGGCATTTTACACATTGAGCAGCTTATGTTGATCACTATACTGTAAGTGACTTGGATAGACTCCTAGTTTACTGCTTAGCGTTGGTTTAGTAACCGAGATTGCGCAGTCAGCATGTGCCAATGTAAAATTGGATTTGGCATCCAGAAGATTTAGAAAGGCTTGCAATATTGTGGGATCAAAACTCTCACCTGATCCCTCGCTCAGACGCGCACGGGCCTCCGTTGCGGTCAGTGGAGCTTTATAGGGACGCTGTGAAGTCAAGACGTCGTAAACATCGGCAATTGCTAAAATACGAGCACTAACTGGTATTTCCTCACCTTTGAGACCAACAGGATATCCCTGTCCATTCCAAGCTTCATGGTGATAAAGCACTGTTTCTACATAAAAGGGACTGACATCACAACCGATGAGAATACAGGCTCCAATGACTGGATGGCGCTGCATTTTTTGCCGTTCTTCTGCTGAAAGTGCAGAGGACTTATTAAGGATTTCATTAGTAATCCATGTCTTGCCAAGATCGTGCACTAAAGCAGCTAAGGCTAGCTCTTGGGCTTTCCTGCGAGACCACCCCAAATGATGTGCTAGTTGTTGCGCGTACACAGCCACGCGATGCGAATGCTCATAGGTAACAGTATCCCGCTCTTGTATACTTTTGGCAAACGAGAGAA
>CBJMBI010000446.1:0-3797 GCA_966427955.1 uncultured Ktedonobacterales bacterium | reverse complement strand
CTCTCTCACTGACACTTTTTTTGAATATGTATAACAAGCAACAAAGAATGAAAGAATAATAACGGGAAAGTTGGAGAAAGCAGGGGGCTTTGGCTAGCCCAAAAGAAGGAAAAAAGCAACCAAAGAAGAAGGAGATCGTCATATCCACAAATTAATTGTAAAAAGTTTGAGGAGGACGATCTTTCTGGAAACCTTCAGCCCATTATGTACCGCATTCTATGAACAAGTCAAGCAAAGTTTACAAGTATTACATGGTCATCAGGCAAAAACTCTCTCACTCTTTGTAATGGGAGCAATGCGAGCACAAAGCGTTGTGCTTTCAAAGATAGCAGAAGAGTTACAAGAGGAGAGTGAAGCCAAAATGCCCAGTATAGAGCGGCGTTTGGAACGATTTCTCAGCAATAAGAAAATAGATGTAGATAAGGTACAGGATGCATTTCTTGAGAAGGCGCTTCCCAGTGTGTTCAGTGGGTCCATGCAGTTGGCGATTGATCTAACAAGCTATGAAGAGCATGCACAAGTTATATATATTGGGCTAATCAAACATTCCCGTGTCTTACCGCTTGTATGGCAAGTTATGCCAGGGCAAGAGAAATGGGATGAAGGCTTGTGGGATATCATAGATCGACTGCTCAAACGATTGCAGCCTTATCTGGAGAAGGCAGATTGTACGCTTATAGGAGACAGCGCCTTTGGATGCTTTCCAATGGTGGAGTTATGTAAAAAATACGGATTACATTACCTTTTTAGAATTTGTAGTGATCATACGTGTAAGCAATGGTCAAAGGATGGACGATTATTACCAAACTGTCCGGTTTCCGAGCTTGTTAAGATGCCAGGGAAGACGTTTTATGGACACGTTCGTTTATGGCAAGATAAGCAAATAGATATTAATCTTAGCGGGTGCTGGGAAAAGGGGGAGGAAGAGGCTTTGTTGGTGATTGCTGATCGACCGGCCTGCCGACAACGTTTGCTTGATTATAAAAAGCGTTGGAAGATAGAGTCAACGTTTGAAGATATGAAGAGTAGAGGATACGATTGGGAGGAGAGTCATGTTAGAAGGTTAGATCGTATCGATCGTCTGCTGCTTGTGCTGTTTTTATTGCTTTGGTGGCTTGCTCATTTAGCTGCTTCTTGTATACGTCACGGGAAAAGAGATCGCTATGATCGTCATGATCGTCGTGACAAAAACATCTTTCGCATAGGCAGACTTTATCTTCGTGACATTGAGCGAAGAGCTAGGAGAAGCGGAAACATAGGAAATCTCAAACGATGCTTGCTTTTTCACGAAAAGTCTGGACAGTTGAGTCTTTCTCTCAATTTTTGATTGAATATTAGGAGCATCTTTACCTTTTTATGCAACCTTTACTCTTTCCAAAAAGTGTCAGTGAGAGAGCCCATGAATAGGGGATATGTCCTCCCTTCCAATGCTGCTCAGCATGACCGCTCTCAATTGCTCTGGCTATTGCAACGATGTAGGCAAGCTTTCCGTGGGCATAGGGTGCCTTTGTTGTCATACGACTGGGTACTGACGGGAAAGTAGTCTTACTGTTGACCTTACGTACGATCTTCATGTTCTGCATCGTTTGTGGACCAGCGATCCCATCGACTTCAAGTTGGTGTGCTTGCTGATAGCGTTTTACTGCGGTAATGGTTTTCTGTCCATAGTCTCCATCGACAGTTGTCTGAACAGCACGCTCGACCTGTTTGACTTTGTTTGTCAATGCACTCATCGTCTGTGGTCCTACAATGCCATCGATAGTTAGACCATTGTCGCTCTGGAATTGACGCACCGAAGCCGATGTATTTGGCCCATATGTACCATCAACTCCGCTCATGGGCATATAGCTGAGACCTGCTAAATCACGCTGCAGCAACCGCACATTCCCAGGAGCGGCACTGGCAGACTGTCCCGATGTAACATAGGTGCTGACAATCAGGATACTGGTGATAATCGTTGCAGACAGGCGAAGTACGCCTTGACCAAGTTTCAAATGATTGGTTTTCATCTCAATATTTCTCTCTTTCAATTTACTTCCAAGCCTTGTAAAGAAGTGGCTTAGACTCGAACAGAAGTCAGGTGTATGAGGAAGCTAGAGGGAAGGATTTGAGAACTTATTCGTCTCATGTCAGTCTATTCCTTTTGTTTTCTCCATCTTCTGTAGGTAGAATTTTGACTTCCTAAGAGTGATACAAAGATATCTTAAGATGTGGTGTGGGAGCACCCTAGATGATTCATTGAGTGGTTCCAGTCATCTTTTGCATCACTCATTAAGTGTCGTGTATGTGTTCTGGAAAATACTTTACATGCTGGGATGCCGAAAGAGAATAGTATGTCGATGGCATTTATTTGGCAAGAATAGATTGCCATTAGTATCTGCCAATAGCAATGGCAATGGGAAATAGAGTATTGCTCTATAGACTTTTTATGCCTTATGGCCCATACTAGGGTCAGTATTCCAGTTCTGGCGGGATACGGATCTCCCTTCCAAGAGTGAGATACTATATCTCATGTGATTTATACAAGGAGGTGAAACCTATGAGTCAGGATAAGTCATTGATCCCAAACGAGAAACTGAAAAGGGAGCGTGAAAAGCGAGGGTGGTCCCAAGAGGAGGTTGCAGAGCAAGTTGGAGTACAATACACCTCCACGGTAAGTGACTGGGAGACGGGCAAGCATTGCCCCTCTCCTCACTTCCGAAAGAAGTTATGCAAACTCTTTGATATGAATGCTGACGAACTTGGTTTCACCAAACAGAAGGTAGTTTCTACAAAGGAGGAGAGATGTGAGACTTCAAGAGAAACTAACAATGCTATATTCCAGAATACGGAAATGACTTCTTTCAGCACTTACCCACCTTTCGAGGAGCCTCTCGCCTGTCCTCCAACTCAGGATGTACCACTCTCTTTAGATCAGAGAACCAAACATGCTCATACGGATGAGAGCTACTGTGACAGCGAGAAGATTCCTCCAGCCTCTTCGCTCTCTGATCAGCCACCGCCGCCTTCCCGCTACTGGAGGAACCCTGCTATTCTGCTCATTGGATCCATTCTTGTGGTCACCTTCGTGCTTTTAGCATTACATTTCTCTTTATCGATTTCTCCGCCACCGTCCTCACAAGCCACTCCTTTCTCCTCCATTAAACATGACACGATTCTGCTATCCACTATCCACCAAGAACAGCAGAAGTGCACTTTGAACTCTAATAAAGCAGAATATCTGAAAATCTTTACAAAGCGGGGTGGAAATGAAGAAGTTCTTTGTTTTTCTGGTACAGGCACCTTAGACGTTTCGATCGAGTATGTCCGGAAAGTGGAGACTGGTAATCTGCAAGCCAATTGGACTTATTTTTCGATCGATGGCAAAAAGCATATTTCACCCACGAGTACTGATCCAAGTCTATATTGGTGTCCTGGCAATAGACGCACCTACGATAACTTGATCTCCATACAGAAAATTACCATCGCCTCTCCATCTCCAGAGAAGAGATGCGTTGACAGAACTTCTTCCGCCTAAGGCGATGGACTGATTGATCTGGCCAACTTTACGCATTCAAGGTCTGCTCAGTCTCAATTCCAAGATTTTTCTCGCGTAGAGCTTACCACATTTCTCTTCTCCGACTCTACTAAAGCGGGGTAAGGTCGCTACTTCATCCAGGCTATTGTGGGGGCTATTAAAGGTTAAGAAGGGACAAGATAGTCCTTCTTATATAGTTTTGATCAATGGATAGTGTACAAATCCCGCTTAGTTGATCAGCTTTGATTCGTTTAAACAGAGACGATATATCATAGCAGCG
>CBJMBI010000445.1:0-3802 GCA_966427955.1 uncultured Ktedonobacterales bacterium | reverse complement strand
TCTTTGTAAGGACTGGCTCCTACCACATCATAGAAACGCTTCAGTTGATTCTTTGTCCAGGCATTGTCTTGTCCAATTAAATCCCTTTGAACAAAGATATTGTTGTTCTCAAAAAAACTGGTTGCTTCTTTTGGGAGGTTGAATAGCGCACTATGGTTGAGGAAAATCTCTCTGATTTTCTTGCTGACGTTGTAGCAAGAGCCTGAGATCACGGCATCTGTTAGTTTTTTCTTGTCGTCTAAGAGCTCCATTGGATTGGTCATTTGGCATCCTTTTATTATTGGTGTTATCTATTCATTTTAATGGAGCCTAGGTGAAAGTAAAGGTGATTGATTCACGCCTTCATTTTCAAGCCATTGATAGATTCCCTGAACAACGGCTTTCATCTGAATGCAATCGACAATGACGGCATCCCTGTTTTCGTACTTGATTTTCAGTTGTTCAAGAGTGCTTCCTTTTTCAAGGATAGACTTTGTGCTTACCCTATCGCCGTCTTTGTGCATTTCGGTCACGAAATAGGCATTGCCTTCATCAACGGTCTTGGCTATTTCGTCTAGCTCGTCCAACGATAGAAGCCCTACTAGGTTGGCATGTTCGTAGTTGTCGTACACCGTCTCAATTGCATCTTGGCGATCTGCTGCTATGACCATCTTTAGTGTTGGGGACGCGCCAAATGATAAATTGGCAATAAAATACTGTTCTTCCATATCTGCTCCTGTTTTGAGTAAATTACAAGGGAAACTTCAAAAGTCAAAGTCGGTGTGAGAAGCACCTCCAGAGGGGCATTGCTTCATAGCTTCTTGCCTGGTCCCCTAGTAGGAGCCACCTTCTTATAAGGTAGATTATTGTCGGTAAGGAGCTTTCTTATCGTTCGTTGGTGAGCATCGAGCGTGGAGCATAGCTCTTTGATCGTATGGGAGCCTGTATCAATCTCTTGAAGTCTGTCCAACAAAGATTCCTTGTGAGGAATTTGTTCGCTGTAAACGAGTTTGCGAAACTTCGTATAGGAGATATACCCCTTAATTGGTGGAAGCTGTGATATCTCTTTTATTGTGAGTTGACTTGTATCGATCTGTCGTAGAGATCCTATTCTTTCCATAAGCGAGTGGTTGAAGATCGTATTTTGTTGGTGATCGATGAGTGTTTTGCTGACGGACTGCTTTGTGATGCCTAGTATCTCAGCCACCTTTGCTCGTGTTGGCTTGATTCCTTGAGCTTCAAGTTGCTGCATCACTTGCTTTATTTTGATGACGGTTTGGCTTTCTTTCTTTTGCTTTTGTTCCATCTGCTTCCCTTGTTAATGTGTTCTAGTAACATAAGAAATGTTGAATATAATGTCAAATCTGTTAAGGCTGAAATGCTATGAATTTTCAATTGCCATAGCCATAAAAAAAGCACCCCGAAGGGTGCTTTGTTCTTCCTAGATTGGAAGGGCTTAGGTCAGTTGGTAATCCACATGCCCACATAACCAACATTTGCCGTGGTGTTGGGAATGCCACGTTCCACAATGACGTACTTGGCAGAGGCGCCGGTCCCAACCTTGTATGCCGTGAAGTAAGTCTTGTTCTGGGAGCCTTGAACCGCTCCACCACTGAGAAGGGCCGTGAACTGGGCGGCCGTCAGTGCAGGAGTGCCGTTGCTGAAAGTCGCATTACCCGAGGCATCCACCTTCACATTGGATGTAGACGAGTCAGGAGCGGAATTCTGTCCTTGAGGATTGCCAGCATTGTTCTGGTAGGAGCAGTCCTCCATGTTGTACAAAGTCTGACCGGCCAGATCGGCACTGTTGGTGACTTGGACAGCTTGGTTAGTCCCATCACTCGTGGTGAGTGCCGCACCCACATAGCGGCTCTTGGTGTTGCTTCCCAAGGTGCTACCCGAATCGCACAGCATGATCACACTGCCTTGGGCACGATTGGTGATGTAGTAGCCAGAAGCAGACATGCTGAACTGGGCAGGATCGGTCACGGTCAGCACCGTGTTACCAACGTCCAAGCTCAATGTGCCACCGTTAGCAGTCGCATTGGAGACGGTGCCCGCACCGCCAGACAAGGCATCTTGAGTGCCGGGCTTGTACAGGGTGTATTGGGTCGGCTTGAGGCTGGAGGTGGTCGTAGAACCGCCATTGCCACCACCTCCCGAGCTCGTGCCCCCATTGGACGGAGAGCCGCTGCTGGAGCTCCCACCGTTCCCATCACCACCCCCGCAGGCCGCCAGGACGAACACGGCACAAAGAGCCACTGCCAACGTTTTTTTCTTCATGTTGCCCCTTTCTAAGTTGTTGATATCTATACTGAAAACGGCGAATAGTCTGAAATCGACTATTCTGGTCGAGACTATAGCATGGCCGAATGCTATATGGTCAACAGTACGAGAAGCTGAGACGTGTCCTGAGGGATGTCCGGCGCGAAGCGAATCTCACCCAGGTGCAACTTGCTGAAAGGTTGGGCAAGGGGCAGAGCTACGTCTCTAAGCTAGAGAGGGGGGAGCAGTACATAGATGTGCTTGAGTTCATCGCATGGTGCCAGGCATGCAGTACCCCACCAAGTGAAGTCATAGCACGGCTCTGAGACAGTTCCCATTTCATCGTACCGCCAACAAAAAAGCACCCAACTGGGTGCTTTTTCATTGCTGAGAGCTTTATTTGCGAGGTTTCTTGATGTCTTCCCATTGGTGAAGCTCATCATTCAAAAAAACCGTGTCAGGGAAGTGTTCTAGGATCTTGGCACGAAGGGCAGGGCTATCAGGAGCATTCCATGAGCTGTAGCTCTTTGCCACACCGTTTTCATCCAGCTCTTCTTCAGCCTTCATGAGCTTCTTTTTCGCCTTCGCTTTGAGGCTCTTGATGGAAAGCTCGTAGTTTACGAGATCGCCAAGAAAGCAGTCAGCCGTAGCATATTGGAATTGGGGGTAGGTGGCCTTGGCATGATCATACAAGGCTTGTTCATCTGCCTGATCAGCGAAGTGAATGTAGACAGGAGCACCATCGCCATAGTCTGCAGCTTCCCCTAAGACCTTACCATCCTTCATGATGGTGGCAATCCAGCCAGAGCCTTCGATCCCGGTAGTTTTCTTGATACCAATGGCACGATAGCCTGCTGCAAACTTCTTGATAGCTTCAATCATCTCTTCACTCCAGAAAAGGCAATGAAGAAACTGTAGCGTACATCTAGGAAGAAGAGTCAACGGCTATCCGAGATGGCAAGAAAAATGATGCTTCATATCTCATAGTCGGCTTTGAGTGTCTTCAAGACTCTCAAGCCTAGTATCAAAGGTATAGCGAATGGGGCGAGCACGATCCAGGCTAGAAGAAGACCCCATCCGAAGCCTGTTTCCCCACTTGCGAGAAGTCCTAGTCCTGCAGCAAGAAGCCCCAAGAAGAACCAAGAGAAGGCTCCGACTTTTCCGATTTTGTAGACTTGACCGTCAGCACCAGCAATTCCAATCAGTCTATTTTTCAAGAGTATCTTCTTGATGTAGATTGTTCTACTGCCTCTTCTTGTCAATTCGCCTCTGAGAACGGCATCGAGACTGTTTTTCACTACAACGTCTTTCACTACCTGATCGCCAATCTTCAAGTACATATAGCGAACGCCTGCACCAACGTTTTCGCTTGGTCCTAGCTCTAAAAATTCACCTGAGTATTCCTTCATTGCGGTCTCCTATTAATCCAAAATACATAATGGAAATAGGATGCTTTGTCAATTCTGGAGGGAGCTTGATCTCACTCATCGTTGTTTTCTTCCTTTGGCTCTCTGAGCTCCGGGTGTTCCTTCAGAAATTCTTGGACGACTGCTGTATA
>CBJMBI010000444.1:0-3825 GCA_966427955.1 uncultured Ktedonobacterales bacterium | reverse complement strand
GAATACCTCAACTACTGGGCTATGTCCGTCCCAGGTTGTCGTCTCCTCATGGTCAGGAAGACACGCCGATCACTTTCAGAGTCGGGCATGATCACGCTTGAACAGAAAGTCCTTCATCCTGCACAAGGTGTTCGTTTTCATGGCAGCAAGCAGCAATATCAGTATCCTAATGGCTCCATAATCGCTGTAGGCGGGCTGGATAAGTCCTCCAAAATAATGTCTAGTGAATGGGACATCATTTATGCTCAGGAGGCCACTGAGCTAGATGAAGAGGATTGGGAAGCATGTAGCATCCGCTTGCGTAATGGCAGGCTCCCAATCCAGCAGCTTATTGGCGACTGCAATCCTGGCCCGTCTAGTCACTGGATCAAGCAGCGTGAGCAGGCCGGACGGCTCTTGTGCTTGCCAACGCGCCACGAAGACAATCCTGCTCTCTTCAATCGAGACGGGACTATGACACCAGATGGAGAGCGCTATCTTGCTCGACTTGACCAGCTTACAGGCGTTCGCTATGCACGCTATCGACTGGGCTTGTGGGTGTCGGCTGAAGGTATGGTGTATGAGGACTCATGGGACCCCAAGCGCAATATCATCAACCACTTTTACCCTCCAAAGGACTGGCCACGCTACTTGGCTGTAGACTTCGGGTTTGTCCATCCCTTCGTGTGCTTGTGGGCGGCTATTGACCCCGACGGGAACATTTACATCTACAGGCAGATTTACAAGACCAAGACGCTGGTAGAAGATCATGCCAAGATGATCAAGGAAATTTCACGATGGGGAGAGGCCAATGGTGATCCCTTGCCTCGTGCAATCATCTGTGATCATGATGCTGAAGATCGTAGGACGCTAGAGCGACATTTAGGGCTCGGTACTCTTCCTGCCAATAAGAATGTCTCGGGTGGCATTCAAGCAGTTGCCTCACGTTTCAGAGATTCAGGCAATGGCAGGCCACGCCTTATGATTATGCGTGGCTCGTTGGCACATAACAGAGACCAGGACCAAGCGGATAATAAATTGCCAACATGTGTGGAGGAAGAGCCCGAGTCGTATGTGTGGGATACAAGCATGGGCGCGAGAAAAGGCGAAAAGCCTGTCAAGGAAAATGATGATGGGTGCTTTGTAGCTGGCACGCTGGTAACAACTGATCATGGTGATATTCCAATTGAGCAGGTTAAGATTGGGGACAGGGTGCTAACACGTGATGGGTACATGCTAGTCAAAGCTTCTGGAATGACTAATCAGCATGCGGAAACTTTCACTGTTCAGTTCTCAAATGGGACAACACTAACAGGGACCGCTAATCATCCTGTATATCTAAAAGACAAGGGGTATACCCCATTGCATGCTTTGCGATATGGTGATATAATAATGGATATCAATTCCAGTAAAGAAAGGTATCCATTATTATGGCAAAGTCTACAACAAAAGCAGAAGTCATTGTTTACAAAGGGATCAAGTTCCGACGTTATCCAAATGCAAAGGACTGGTCGGGACAAAATTACTATCGACCAGGAATACAAGACGTTCAATCCGGTGTTAAGGCGCTTCATCAGGAGATTTGGCAAGATGCGCATGGGCCAATTCCAGAAGGGTGCCATATTCACCACAAAGATGGCAACACATCAAATAATGCTCTCGAAAATTTGGAATGCCTCACTCCAGAAGAACATGCAAACCATCATGCTGAACAGCCTGTTTCAGAAGAGCGATTGGAAGAACTACGCAAACGAGCAGCGCATGCAAGGATTGCCGCGAGTGAGTGGCATAAATCAGATGTTGGTAGGGAATGGCATAGCGAACTTGGGCATCTATCATGGGAGAAAGCTGAATATCACACCTTTACCTGTGAGCAATGCGGTTCAGAGTATCAAACAAGGGACCACAGAAGTGACGTTACGCGATATTGTTCAAACAATTGCAAGTCAGCAGCACGTCGCAAGTCAGGAGCCGATAATATCGCAACGGATTGCGCAGTTTGCGGGAAGGAATTTACCTACAACAGGTACAACAAAAAGCCTGATACATGCTCAAAAGAATGTAGAACTAGAATGCGATTCCCTGACTCTGTTCAAGAAACAAGAGTATGCCCAGTGTGTCAAGGATCTTTCTCAGCAAGAAAGAGTAGCAAGCAGAAGTACTGCTCAAGAACATGCACAAGCCGTAGTCGTCTGCTCAATAAGCAAGAATGACACGCTAGAGCCTGTTTATAATATCACTGTTGATAATACCGTTGGTGAAGGTGAATACTTTGCTAACGGTATTCTTGTGCATAATTGTGATGCTTTACGCTATCTTGTAGCACATTTCGACTTGAAACCACCTCCTGTGAAATATAGCGCTAGGATGTTTTAGGAGATATCATGAACACTATCACGCAAGCACCTCCTTCCCCCTTGCAAGGTGGAAAACAACCTCCACAGATCGGACTACAGCCGCAGTATGAAATAACGGACAATGATAGAAATCGCATAAAAAAGATAGAAGCTGCATGGAAAGCTTACGAAGGTTGTCTTGATAAGCCTCTCACACCAGTGCAAGGACAGCCAGATGATAATGTACTCTCCAATCGTATGATGCAAGTTGTTGATCGTGGTGTAGATTTCTTGTTTGGGCTCGAACTGGAGATATCAATTGAAGAAGGCGCACCTGCTGAAGCGCAAGATTTTCTTAACCAGACTTGGGGCCGCAAAGAGAAGCGTATTCCACTACTCCAGAAACTAGCCATGCACGGGGCTATTGCTGGCACGGCTTTCTTGCGCATAGTGCCAGACAACCAAGGTAACTTCAGATTAGTTACAGTTGATCCTTCAACTGTGTACGTCAAGACAGCTCCACAGGACTGTGATACCGTTCTGCTGTGGTGTATCGAGTACAGCACAAATGAGAAGGTGAATGGGAGCCCGCAAAAGTGCTACTATCGTGAGGAGATAGTTCGTATAGATCCCGATGGGAACGCTAGTAAGGGCATGCCTGACTCTGATGATACTTGGCTTATCCAGCATTGGACTAGGATCGGTGATAAAGGCCCATGGATAGCTGCAGGTGATCCCATCCCTTGGCTGTATGAGTTTCCTCCCATTTTTGCCTGCCAGAACTTACCCAACCCTTGCGACTTCTGGGGATATCCAGACATCACGCCTGATCTGATCGGCCTGAATGAAGCTCTCAATTTAATCCAGTCATGTATCAATCGGGCAAATAAGCTTTATGGGCATCCAATCATTTATGCTACTGGAGTAGGTGAGTCGTCTATTGACATACGTCCTGGTCAGATCATCGCTCTTCCGCTCTCTGAGAGCAAAATATCAGCAGTTCCCATTAGTGCTGATATAGCGAACGCGCTCCAGTTTGCAAACAACCTACGTAGCGACATAGACGAACAAACTGGCGTCCCTGGTGTGGCAACCGGACGTATAGCAGACCTACCACGTGGCAGCCTGTCCGGTATCCTGGTCGAGCTTTTATTCATGCCTCTGCTCAAGAAGAATGACAAGAAACGCTGCAATTATGGTGAATTGATATTAGATGTATCACAGGCGTTATTAGTTCTAAACAATTTCACGGATGATATTGAGATAACATTGAACTGGCAATCACCTTTGCCGTCTGACGATCTGCAAACGGTACAAGCTGCACTGCTGAAACAACAGCTTGGAATAAGTTCTACAGAGCTTCAGAGAGAAATGGGGTACGATCCTGAAGAGCAGTTTGCACTTAATCAATCAGAGGATGAGAAGAAGCTTACAAGCTTTATGCAGGGTAAGGGCATGCCACCATCTGGTCAACCCGCAAATGGACAACCACCTAGCGCACAGCCACAAA
>CBJMBI010000443.1:0-3830 GCA_966427955.1 uncultured Ktedonobacterales bacterium | reverse complement strand
CAGGAACTTGTCCGATGGTTTCTAGCAGGTGTTTGTGAGCGATGTTGTCAAAGGCCCCTTTGATGTCTGCGTC
The DNA here is from genome assembly GCA_966427955.1 of uncultured Ktedonobacterales bacterium. Lineage (GTDB taxonomy): Bacteria > Chloroflexota > Ktedonobacteria > Ktedonobacterales > Ktedonobacteraceae > DASYAN01. Next base: position 3,757 of record CBJMBI010000443.1, on the reverse strand, counting down.
AAGAACCCATTTCTTGGTTTTGTTTGGGCGCGCCAAGACGTAGATTTTCTCGATGGCATCGTGGCAGCTTCGTCCGGGTCGAAAACCATAGCTACTGCCTTCAAACCTAGCTTCCCAGCTTGGTTCTAAGGCGTTTTTGACCATTGCTTGAATGCAGCGATCAATGATAACGGGTATTCCGAGCGGCCTCCGCTTTCGGTATGTAGACTCGCTTTGCCGGCTGGGCTTTCCAGGTGGTATATCGTGCGATGAAATCGACAAGTTCCCCACGGGCTCCTGGTGTTTTTATCACCACTTTATCCACGCCCGGTGTGTCTTTTCCTGTACTGACTTGGGTTACTCGTCGGACACTGACGAGTCTGTTCGAGTAACTTTTCAACATGAGTTTTTGCAGAGAACGTACTTTTTTCAGGTCGCCCTCTTGTGTTGCCCGGAAGATTCGTTGTCTCAGATTACGAACAGTCTTCTCGGCTTGTCGCCAATCGACGGCATTCCAGTCAGTCTGTCTCTCGGTTCCGTTTGCTGAGAGGTCTTCTCGCATCTAACTTTTCCCTCGATTGATAATCGTCACATCGGTCTTTCGGTGAAATGTCCGGTCTACGTCAGCACCCTTTCAGATTGGGTATTGCCCTATCCAGCAGGTTATGTTTTCCCTTTGCCTTTCGGCTGCTGGCTTTCGCTTCTTAGACCTTCCCATCCCCACTGAAGATTTCGGCTTCCCTTGCGGTTGGCTTACTGGTTTGCACCAGACTTCATTGGGGTTCCCACGTTTCGCGCCATTGAGATACGACTGAGGAGGATGCCTTCTCTACTCCGGGGGTTGGTGTCCTCGCGAGAAACACGTTCGCTTTTCTCGCCTTAATAGGGCTGCTACGCTCCCTATTTCTTTTCCCCATTATTACCGTCTTTGTCAACCACCGTCCGGTAACTCTCAGCTTAACGAAGCCTCAATGAAGGTTTACTTGCGTTCATCCTTTCAGTCTTTCCCTAGCCCGCTTTGTGTAGATGGTTTACACTCCGCTTAGGCATTACCTCTCGCGTCATACCCTGCCGTTACCAGCAACGCATGGAGAGATTGGGAACAGGTTTTGGACACTAACCTGGGCTTGCAGTGTAAGCTGCTTGCCACTCAAATGGTGCGACTTCGTGTCGCACATAGCAAAAGCTGTCATAGCGGGCATACCCTTGAAAGCGTGGGAAGCCTGGAGTCTTTCCCTCTTTGCACCGTTTGAAGAAAGCCTTAAAGGCTTTATCCACCCTCTTCAAGGTGTCTTGTAAGATCTGGGAATAGATCTCGTTGTACTCGGGTCTCTCCTCTTTGATTTCGGGAAGCTGAGCTGACTGCATATTGTAGGTAACATTTACCCGACTCATCCGCCAAGCTTCCCTTCTCTCTTCTAACGCAGCATTGTACAGCTCACGATTGCGATCAAGGGTAAACTGGAGAATATCCGCTTGCTTGCGTGTTGGGTACAAGCGGTACTTAAACGATTTCATCATGCTTTTACTCTCCTTTGCCATATGCTCAACCTCCTTTCAATTTTTCTTTTCTACTATATACAACGAAGCATATTCAAATCTGTAACATCATAGCATTCTAAATTGCCAATTGGAATCTGGAAATGTGGTATCAAGAGAGGATTTTTGTGCTATTGCATGCTGCCGGAGCCGCCCCATCTTCCCCACTCCAAAAAGGACTCGCTTATATCCCCAAGGCTCTCGGGCAGGGGTTTTACGCTCGGAGTGATAAGCCGGTTCAACAGACTGTGGCGGCAGATCCCTTGCATACAAAACGCTAGAATCCCTCAAGCTCGGCAAAGTACTCAATCACAAACTGGCGAAATAGTCGCACCGCCGCAGTGAGATAACGCCCCTCTGCCCAAGCGAGCCCAATGGTACGCTGGCAAGGAAAGTCTGCAATACGCAAGCATGATACGGCAGGCTGGATCACATTACGTAAGGCCAATGCGGGAATGAATGCAACCCCAAAGCCCGCTGCAACAAGCCCGAATACCATAAATATTTCATCACCCTCGAACACAACCTTTGGCTCGAAGCCTGCTTGCTGACAGTAATGGTCGGTTAGTTTCCGCAACCCATAGCCACGTTTCAGACTGATGAATGACTCCTGGGCCACTTCACTCAAATAGATACTACCAGATCCAGCCAGTTGATAGTCCGGCGGTACAACGAGGAAAATCTCCTCCGTTATTAAAGGAGCCCACCCAATGTCCGCCCGCTCCGGCTTGGGAAAAGATATGCAAAGATCAATTTCTCCTTTTGCAAGCTTTTTGATCATTGCACGCACAGGACTCTGAATTAGATCAAATCGGATGAATGGATGATCCTTGCGAAACGCCCCCAGGAGTTCTGGTAACAACTGTGTGCAAACGGTGTAGAGAGCGCCAAGTTCAACCAGTCCCCGCTCCAAACTCGCTAGATCCTCAACTTCCCTCTTCCCTTCTTCTAGTTTGTCAAAGGCCTCCTCCACATGCTTCAAAAACGCACGCCCTAGATGGTTGAGCTGAATATGGCGCCCCTGACGGTCAAAGAGGGGAACTCCAAGCTCTTCTTCCAACCGTGCAATCGCTCTACTCAGTGAGGGCTGTGCAACGTAGAGTTCTTCCGCAGCTCGCGACACGTGCTCCAACCGGGCAATGGTTTGAAAATACTTTAATTGTTGAAGGTCCATGAGAGTCTCTTTCTCTTGCTTATAGCATTGACACATAAGAATTATAACAAATTAGGTATTGGACATTAGAGCTAATCCAGATTAAGCTAGAAAGGAAAGCAAGAAGGAATAGGTTCTATAGAAAAAGAAGGAGGTGTTATACTGTGCAGTATATCGAAAAAGGGACTGCAGATTTTAAAAAAGTAAAAGTTGGATTTTTCCTTGGAGGGCTCGCTACTTTTGCAGCTATGCATTGTGCGCAGCCCCTCTTACCACTCTATTCACGTGAATTTCATGTTTCTCCGGTAACATCCAGCTTGGTCCTTTCCGTAACTACTGCTATTCTTGCTGTTATGATGACCTTTACTGCTTTTCTGTCCAATACCTGGGGACGAAAGAACATCATGGTAATCTCGCTCTTTGGTACTTCTCTAGTAACAATAGCTAGTGCACTCAGTCCGAACTTTGCCACCCTCTTGCTCTGTCGTGCTTTAGAGGGAATCTTCCTGGCTGGTATTCCAGCTATTGCCATAACTTATTTGGGTGAAGAGGTGCATCCACAGTACCAGGGAGCCTCCATAGGTATCTTTATCGGGGGCAATGCTATTGGTGGGATGCTTGGGCGTATCGCTACGGGAGTCATCACTGATCTCTCCTCTTGGCGTATTGCCATTACCTGCATTGGCTTGGTTGGATTATTCTGCTCATGGTGGTTTTGGAAGAATCTCCCACCCTCTACCCATTTCACAGCACAAACATTCTCGGCAAGGAAACACATAACAGTCTTGGTTCAACAACTGAATGATCCTTGTCTGCTCTGCCTCTATGGCATTGCCTTTTTGCTCATGGGGAGCTTTATGACTCTCTATAGTTATCTTGGATATCAGCTCACCATGCCTCCGTATAATCTCAGTCAGGCACTGATCAGCTGGATTTTTATTATTTATATTGTAGGCTCACTCGGCTCATCTTGGTCGGCTAGTCTTGCTGATCGCTGGTCACAGCAGAGAGTACTCTTGATAAATGCTATTTTGCTAGGTCTGGGAGCGCTTATAACGCTTAGCTCTAATCTGCCAGTCAAAATTT
>CBJMBI010000442.1:0-3837 GCA_966427955.1 uncultured Ktedonobacterales bacterium | reverse complement strand
GGGTTACCGCTTGAGCAAACTATGCTCTTAGCAGGCACTCAAAGAGATCAATCTATCAAGGATGCCTCTAGTACCAATAGATCTACAGACTCAATCTCATCCAAGGATACTCCAGCCAATAGAAATGTACTACCTCATCCCTTGATAGCAAGCCAAGGACAGGTCAACACAGCAGATCAAAAATCGCAACAGCAAACCAATGCAAAGCAATCTCTGTTAGATAGCAAGAAGAAATGGATGATTGGGCTGACAGCTCTGCTGGTATTAACTTTGCTCGGCTCAAGCTTGGCAACGCTGATGTTGCTTTCATCTGGCAGCTCTTCTGAGGCAAACAAGATTGTTGGTCATGTCAGCTTTGTTAAAAGTGGTTCATCACAGGGATATAACGCCATCCAATTCGACATTGCACAGGTACCCGAACTACCACAGGGAATGGCCTACTACGGCTGGATCAGACCACAGAATGGTCTACAAGGTGAGAATAGTATCCAACCACACTGGGAACTTCCTGTCAGTCAAGGGGCCATTCATACACCGCCGCTAACATTTGCAGGGGTTGATAATTTGTATAGTCCTCAGAGCCTCATCTTGATTACCAAAGAAAGTACAGATAGTACACCTATTATCCCTAACCTCGATCTGAAGGCTCGTCTGTACTATGCGACAGTAACGACACATTCATCCACTAATTTAGACATCAAAGTGTGTCCGACAAGTGATACATATACCTTCTGCTCTCGCTTTTAAGACGTGCTTTTTTTTCTGAACCTTCGGAATGGATCACTTGGAGGCAAAGTCACCTTCTCATAACCTTTTGATTTTACCACGAAATTAATCCCTTCCGATGTAAAGAATTTACTCTCTCTCTTGTGATTGATGTTTTGCATTCTCATGAGGCTTATTTTGCTGGTCAAGCTCTTGATCCTCGTCAGCTAAGCTGTTGCGATGAGCTTTGGCATAGCGTCTGAACAGGATGATTGGTACGATGAGTAAGGTCACAACAATGACATATGCAACAACTGTGAGAACATTTTGCAGTGTACGGGCCTGCTGCGGGTTAGGAGCAAATACTGGAGGGTTAAGTCCCGTGATAATAAACTGTGGATTCCCACCAACGTCAAAGGTAGTGGTAATCTGGTGCGTCGGGATGTCAAGCATGGCAACTTTGCCGCCTTGGAGTGCCACAAAGGCTAGCTGCCCATCACTAGTCACAGCTACAGAGGTCGGAATAGCTGGTAGAGAGATTATGCGACCTGGCTCTGAGGGCAAAGAAAAACCTGCATTAATCGGCTCTAGTACCACCAACTGATTATTCTTCTGATCAGGAACATAGATTTCTCCAGAATTCTCATCAAAGTCCATCGCGGAGTAACTACCACCAGAAATCAATGTCTGCACTTTGTAAGAATTGAGGTCCACTGAAATCACACTGCCCTGCTGAGTTGTTACATACACCGCTGACCCTGGTGGAATGGAGATATAACGCGGTCCTTCGGGAATGGGAATCTGTTTGATCTGAGTTGCTTTGATATCGTCAAAGACCGTCAAATCGCTGGCATCAGAAACCCAGAGTTGGTTGCCACTATCAGCCGAGAGCGATGTTCCAACAGCAGCGACGCCAAGTCCATAAATAGGTTTGTTCAATTGAAATACATGTTTAATATGACAACTGACAGGGTCAATCGAAGTTACAGTAGAGGCATCATTGCTAGCGGCAAATAGAATGTTCGCGTTGGGGTCCATAGCCAACAGAGTTGGGTGTCCCGGCAATGAAGTAGTACAGAATGTAGCACCTGTGCCAGCAACGATCACAGCTACGCGTTTCAATCGAGGTTCTGTAACATACAAGTAATTTCCATCCAGACTCAAGAGAGTCATATGGGGATCACCAGAGACAGGAATATGGCCGATGATTTTTTGCTGTGAGATATCGATAATCCCGATACCATTTGCCGCTCCAGCAACATAGGCACGATTAGGTGCACCACCATCTGCGTAAACAGCCATGGGAGCTAGTAAGAAGAGACACAGACAGCTAAGTGTTGAGATGATGAACCAGCGAGATAGATATGCAAACATGGTCATTGCCCCTTTTTACTATGCAGACGACGAGCTACGGCATAGTGCCTGAACAGGATGAGAAGAACTGCAAGTACGACAACACTGATGACACATACAACAGTGACTAGAGTCTGCTGTGTATCGGCCTGTGGCTCTGCTTGTGGTGTCAATGAAGTCCAAGGCTTACCATCTTTGCTATCCTGGTTGTAACGATAAACTTCTGTTGGATAAGATAACCCAAGGTAAAGGAGCGCCGAATTGGTTGGATCAGCCGCCAGGGCATAAAGCGACCCATGGCTTCCAGTAGGAGGTGGTAGTGCACTCCAAGTGTGTCCTCCATCAATACTGCGAAAGATTGTGCTTGCGGTTTTGCCATAGAGCAACTGGGGATCTACAGGAGATGCAGTCAGAGAGCTATATGAGGCACCTGGATGAACGAGAGTGAAACTTTTTCCCCCGTCTTGTGAGGCATAAATTCCCTGGTCAGCGCTTGCATAGATTGGACGATTAGGGCCACCTGTTGTGATACCAAAAACAGCTTGTTGGCTCATACCAGGAATGATGTCCCAATGCATACCACCATCAGTACTACGAGCAACTCCTCCATCTCCATACGCCAATAGCGTCCCTGGTGCCCCAGGAAGAGCAAGCAAACCCTGGATGCCTCCAAAGGGCAACATGCCCAAGGTTGTAAAGTGCTGGCCAGCGTCCTCACTCACCTTGACTCCTTTAGCCCCTAAGACATTCACATAGACATAGACTTGGTCAGGAGACTGATTGCCAGGTTGAACAATGAAATTGTTGTTTCCCAGTTGCGCCGAAGTAATCGCCAGCTTCCATGTGCGCCCTTGATCTGCACTCGTATATAATCCTAAAGTGCCTTTCAGAGCGGTCCCTATTGCTGGAAATGTCATCACATACAAGCGCTGCTGATTGAGAGGACTGGCCGCAAGCCAGTTAGTCATCATGCCCTGATCGGGGCCAGCGGCAACAAGCGCCCAATGTTGGCCTCCGTCGGCGGAACGGAAGAGCCCATAGTGTGTTGCCAGAAGCAGCACATTGTTAGGAAGTGCAATTAAAGAATGGACGTGATTGGCAGCAGTACCAAACACATTTACCTTCACAGCTTGTGGCTGCGACTGCGTGTCCCCTCCTGTAAATGTACTACATCCTGTAAGAAGTAGAGCCAACAGCGCGATACTTAGAATAAGCAGTCTAATCGATCCCATTTTCCTATACGAGCTGGGAGGCGTTCTTCTTAATGTTTGGTGATACAATAAATGAATAGAATTCATGCCATATCCTGTATCTTTTGCAATTTTTCTTGCTTGTTAGCATACCATAATCATCAATAGGGTGTGAAGAACTCAACTGCGATCTGTGATTTCATATTTTGCTCATTCTAACATGATGTTGACCTCCAAATTACCAAGTTGAGGCTTTTGTTCTCTTCTCTGGGACTTTGAAATTACCCCTGACTAGAGGATGAGTATATTGACAGATATCTATTCATTTGGTACGATTTTCATCGCCATACGATATATTTTTCTTGGCAACTGATTCTATATGGAGGGATAAGCGCATCATGTTTTTTTCAATGTTCTCGGCTACCCTTTTATTTATTTCGGGTATGTCCAGTCTAGCAGTATCAATTCGTGCGTTCTACATGTATTCCAGAACACAGAGCCAACGTTTATTTACGGTTGGATTGTCAATGGCCATTGTTGCTATTGGCATTGCCTGTAGTGCGCTAAACGGTTCACCTTTTCTTCCTCC
>CBJMBI010000441.1:0-3847 GCA_966427955.1 uncultured Ktedonobacterales bacterium | reverse complement strand
TGGAACAATTCACAACCAATAATGGAGAGTATCCAGGAGGCATCATGACGATGATCAATGTTAATAATAAGGACGGCTCAAATCCTGTTCCTATGCTAAAAATGTGAAAAAAGGGGCGTTATGCCCCTGCAAAGGTGACAATCAAGTCGGTAGCATAGCCGAGCAAGAAACCAATGAGTAATCCCCACATTACGATCTCGGGTGCTCTAAACCGTTTGGCCATGCCAAGGAGTTCGACTATCACGTAGATGATGGCTCCGGCAGCAAGTGCGAGGAAGAGGATAAAAACTTGCGGTGAGTTGAAGATAATTCCTATGATTGTCCCCAGGAATGTTGGCCCTCCGCCAATTAGCCCTACCAGGGCGATGAACTTCCAAGACACCGACTGACCAGTTAAAGGGCCTGCGATGCCAAATCCTTCAGTCATGTTATGCAGCCCGAAGCCAATAATCAAAACCAGTGCGAGTTGGAGGGCGCCTGTGGCTGCTGATTGTCCAATAGCAAGACCCTCTGAGAAGTTGTGTAAACCAATGCCTGTGGCAATCAGCAAAGCGAGTGAGGCGGGTGACAAGGCCTCTTTTTCCGAAACTGGAGTGATGGTCTGGCTCGCTGGTGGAGCTGTTCTGAGTCCGAAGATAAAACGGTTGAAATAAACTAGCCCAACTGAGCCAAGTCCGATACCCAAGATAAGCAAGGCAACATTGAGAGCGAATGCGAACTGCCCTGTATGCTGTGTCCTCACTTGATCTAAGGCTGTCCCAATAGGCTCACTTGCCTTGCCTATGACATCATAGAGTAAAAAGATAAGAACGCCTGTGGCGAGCATATTCAAAAAGACCTTGAGTGATTGGGGACTGCGTTTAAGGAAAGCAAGGGGTAACCCAAGGTAAATAGTGAGTCCTGCAAAAGCTCCTAGCAGGAGAATAGTCCCTATAGGCATAGATATTTCCTTTCTGCGAGTGTTCCTTCTCATTCCATGAGAGGAGGAAGGGAACCTGAGAGGGCATAAATAATGCCCTCTCAGTCCTTTTGCTGTAATATTAGGGCATGCTAATATCTTAGTAATTCAGTAAGATATTAGCATGCTCTAATATTGAAAGTCAAGAGTAAGGGCACTTGAGCACTTCATGCCATCCATCAAGTCGACGGGTCCCAGTTGGGCAAGGCGCTAGGAGGAAATTATGTGATGTTCGGCAATCTCTCTTCTCCCCAGGTTGAAGCACTATGCTATAGTAGTTTGAGAGGAATTTCTGGAAAGGTCGTAAGAGATGCGTCCTGATGTTGGACTGAATTTCTGGCTCACGCAATGGAACTGGCAGCCTTCTATTATTCTTGGTACGGTAGTTATTATCGCTCTCTATTTGTATGCGGTTGGGCCATTGCGGGTAAAATATCGTCTTGGAGAGCCTATCAAGACGAGTCAAGCGGTTGCATTTTTGCTTGGTGTCAATAGTATCTTTTTTGTGCTATTTTCACCTTTGGATAGGCTAAGTGATGATTATCTCTTTAGTGCCCACATGCTTCAACATCTGGTGCTGACGATTGTTGGTCCCCCGCTCATGATCATTGGTACGCCGGATTGGTTAATAAAGCCTGTGCTACGCAATCGCTTCATCTTGCAAGTGGCAAAATTTCTGACCAATCCCTTTGTGGCTTTCACTCTTTATAATGTAGACTTCTGGCTCTGGCATGCTCCACCTTTGTATAATGCCACGCTGGTCAACGAGACGCTGCATGTTCAAGAGCATATGATCTTTATTGTGCTGTCGCTCATCTACTGGTGGCCTGTATTTAGTCCCTTGAAGGAAGGTCTCCCCCGTCTTTCTATTGGAGGCCAGATCCTCTATATCTTTCTTGGGGGGATGCCAACAGTAGCCCTGGGGGCTGGTTTGACTTTTGCTCCGCCACTCTACACTCCTTATATATATGCACCGCGCGTGTGGGGTATTTCTCCTGCTATGGATCAGCAGTTGGGGGGACTGATCATGTGGGTACCTGCTAATATTGCCTATATTGTTGTGGCAAGTGTGCTCTTTATCCGGTGGATGCAGGCTCAAGAGGCTAAGCAGCAGGCGACTGAGGCGGAGATGTATGGTTAGTTTCCTGCATCTTTCGCAATAGCTTGACCTCTTTCATGCTTGTAGATACTAGTCTGGGAAAGAATATGTCTTGTTCTTCTCTATATCATCAGAAATAGAAAAGTTAGCTTGGAATTCGTCTTCTTTGGTAAATAGAGCAAGATATTGCGTGTAGGCAAAGCGCCTATTGCGTAAAACACGGTCCATTTCATGTAAAATACCATACTTCTGGAATTTTGTAACCAGTTTGTTGGCATTTGCATAACTTATGCCAGTTGCTTGGACTGCACTATTAATAGTAATAATAGGTCTTTGATATAAATACTCAAGCAACTGATAGGCATGGCCAGACGAACGAGAAAAATTCTTTGCGATAACATCACGGTGGAACTCTCTAAGCTGAACAATCTTTTGTGCTGTTATTGTTGCCTCTTGCGCAACCTCATATATACCGCGCAGGAAAAACTTTAGCCAGACTTCCCAGTCGCCTTCATCATGGACTTTTCGTAAATGTTGATAATATTCTAATCGATTTAACTTGAAAAAATAGGAAAGATAGAGTAATGGTTTACTGAGAATACGCTCATAGCAGAGGATAAGTATGATCAGTAATCTTCCGATACGTCCGTTGCCATCCAAAAACGGATGGATAATCTCAAATTGAGCGTGTATCACACCAACTTTTAAGAGGATAGGCATTGTATTTGTGTGGAGAAAGGCTTCAAGGTTGTCGAGTGCTGTGTGCATATCTGAGACAGGTGGAGGGACGAAGCGAGCTGTCTGGATGCTACATCCGAGATGTCCAATCCAATTTTGCGAGGTTCGGAATTCTCCTGGATGGCGATCGGCACCTCTTACTCCTGCTAACAATTGTTCGTGAATTTCTCGGATCAGACGAAGAGAAAGTGGCAGTGTATCAAACCGTTGCAGTCCGTAATTGAGTGCGCGAATATAGTTGACTACTTCTTCGATATCCTGAGGATTTTCCGGCAACGCTGCATCTGATTCAAATGCTAGGACATCGATCAAAGAAGCTTGGGTTCCTTCAATTTGGCTTGAAAGAACTGCTTCTTTGTGAACATACATAGCAACAAAAAGGTCTGGATTAGGCAAAATTTCACTGGTGCCACTGAGTCTTCCTAATGCAATATCAGCTTGTGAATGGAGTTGGAGCAGTTCATCATCTATCTTGATCGGTGGGTCAGGTGGCAATGGCTTGGGAATAAAGGCTCGGTATCCGCCAATCTGAACAATATATTTACCTGCCCGATCTTTATTATCGTTAGTGATCATGCCAACCTCTCTTATTATCGATTCGCGGGTCCAAACGATAATAAGATTGTTGGTTATTATCGTTTGATGCCATGAAACGATAATAACATAGGGGTCAACCCTCCTTTATTATCGATAACGATAATAAGGACCTAGCTTATTATTTTTTGAGGTCACGAAACGATAATAAGAATTTGGTTTATTATCGATTCATGACTTCAGACGATAATAATGGTAAAGCGGAGTGGTGCGCCTGCGACGCATGACGTTTCAAAAGTGTGTAAGATCGGGATAGCTGTGAGCATTCTTGGCTGTAGAAGACCTGAGTAGTTATCTTTAAACGAATTAATGAAGATGAGAGAGGCCAGATATTATTTAGCCTCCCTTCAAAAAATTTGCAGAGAAGATCCGCTTATTTTCTGTGTTTCAGGTTGCAATCCAAGTATACATTACGCTGCTTTCGCCACCTTGCAACTTTGCAACTCTTTTAGTGATAT
>CBJMBI010000440.1:0-3852 GCA_966427955.1 uncultured Ktedonobacterales bacterium | reverse complement strand
CCGCCGAACTCGTAGCGCATCGCCGACAGGATTTTGTTTGCAAACTCGTCTTCGCCTCGTGAACTGAAGCGAGCAAATAGGGCTGAGCTGAGTACTGGTGCTGGTACACCTTCATCGATGGCGGCAGAGATTGTCCAGCGACCTTCACCCGAATCGGAGACGCGACCACTGAATTCGGACAGCTCTGGGCTCTTGAGGAACGCACTGGCCGTCAGGTCTAGTAGCCAGGAGCCAATGACACTCCCACGTCGCCACAGTTCAGCAATGTCTACAAGGTTGAGGTCGTATTGGTAGTACTCGGGATGCTTCAATGGTGACGTTTCTGCATCGATCTCGTTCTGGTGTTTCCCGATGTTGGCGTGACGTAGGATGTTAAAGCCTTCTGCATACGCTGCCATAATGCCGTACTCAATGCCGTTATGGACCATCTTGACAAAGTGTCCAGCTCCATGTGGTCCACAGTGAAGATAGCCTTGCTCGGCGGTACCATCTCTCTTCTCTCGTCCAGGTGTGCGTTCGACCGCAGCAATGCCGGGAGCGAGAGTTGAGAAGATTGGGTCAAGATGCTGGACTATTTCGTCCTCACCTCCGATCATCTGACAGTAGCCACGCTCTAAGCCCCAGACACCTCCGCTGGTACCGCAGTCCACATAATGGATACCAGACTCTTTGAGATGAGTTGCACGGCGAATGTCATCTTGATAGTGAGAGTTGCCTGCGTCGACAACGATATCGCCGGGTTCAAGATGAGGAAGAAGCTTTTCCAGGGTTTCATCAACAGAGGCTGCGGGTATCATCAGCCAGATGGCACGAGGCTTGGGTAATTGGTTGGCCAAGCTAGTCAGCGAATTGGCGCCTGAAGTGATGGCCCCTTCTTTCAAGCGGTCCTGTACAGTAGACTCGCGACGAGCGTAGCCAACGACCTTGTGACCTGCACGCACGAGGCGCATGGCCATATTAGCCCCCATACGTCCGAGTCCAATCATGCCGATTTCCATAAAAGTGTTTCCTTTCCTATTCTTTTGCATTTGTGCTGGAAGTTTATTGACTAAGCTATTTTGACTTTCTTCTCATGGGATGCCTCTTTCGAGGATGGCTACTACAAACCGATGAGCATGTACTCACCAAAGAGGCGTCTCTGCGATTATATCACGCAGTGTGGCAAAACTTCTGTCATTTCTGTAGGGAATGTGCCGTTTCTTCTCTGGTGAGAATAGATAGAGATGAGGTCCTTTGTTACTTTCCCCCAATTCTTATCGTGTCAATGGTGGAACTGCTTGCTGTTATCTGATGTAAGCTGGGTATAGAAAAGCTTGGATGAGGTATATGGTTTGTTTCGTGACTGTAGAGAGGTAGAGATATCAGCAGGCAGAAACACAGAATGTAAAAGTGGTAAAATAATATTATATGGATTTAACTGGTATAGGGGGTAAAATATGTCGATCTCTCGCTACGATCCTTTACGTGATGCACTCAGCTTGAGGCGTGCAATGGATCAGCTCTTTGAGCAGAGCTTTATACGCCCTCGTGGGTTGTTTGGTCTACTTGAGGAGGAGGCGGCGGTTGCCCCAATGGATGTCTGTGAGACTAATCAAGGGTATGAGGTATGCATGGCCCTACCCGGTGTGAAACCCGATGACATTGAGGTAACGGTTCAACAAAATATCCTCACGGTGAGGGGACAAATGAGATCTCCTGTGGAAGAAACTATTCAGGAGGGACAGCCCGCTCAAGCGGCAGAGCGAAAAAACTGGATCATACGGGAAATGCCCACTGGTACCTTTCGGCGCTCAGTTACATTTGATCGCCCTGTAGATGTTGATAACATTCGGACACGTTTTGAGAATGGCATACTGGCTATCTCGCTACCAATAAGTCAGGCGGCTATGCCAAAGCGCATTACGCTTTCCAGCAGACAGGATCAAAGTCAACCGAAGCCTATACAAGTTGATGCCAAGCAATGAAAAGGCTTTTTGGCAGAGAGGAGAAGGTAAGTGTACTGGGTATGCTTGCCTTCTCTTTTTTTTTGTCTGTTGATGAATAGTCCTCTAAAAGGACGCGCCATTCGTCCCCATATCTCAAGAAAGGGGTCTTCTGACGTGGGGTGGGGTAAAAAAGCTCAAGTTGTGTTATTATAGAGATAGGGAGTTAGAGAAAATGTGACCTTCTTTTCATATCCCCTCTATGGGATGAGCTTTTATGCCATGAATGAGTGATGAATATGCAATCACAACGTAATATACAGACAAAAAAACTAGAAACGACTGAACTTCAGTCACAAAGTAATTGGCTGTTAAAACAACTGCACCAGCGTGTTTTGCGCAAAGTATTTCGTCGCCTAAACCGGACGGTGCCTACTCGACGTTCGGCAGTCCCAACGGAAGCCCAGAAGAATCTTGTACTGACAGGCCTAGTCTTAGGTTTTGTCAGCATTTTTACTGCAATTTTCCCTGTCTGTGGACTTCCGGCAGCCCTAACTGGTTTGGTAATAGGTTTTTATGGTCGCCGGGCAACCTCGTTGCAGGTAATGTCATCATGGGCATTTGCTCTCTCTCTAGTTGGCTTGATACTGGCTTTTATCTATATTGTAGTGACTATTAGTATTTATTTCAGTCATTATCTGTTATGGACTTGAAATTCCTCGATTGAGGAGTATAAAATGCAAAAAGCATTGCTCCCAAAGGCATAGCACTTCACATAACTGGGAGTGTGGGTACTTCGTAGTCAAAACGAGCCAGACGAAAAGGTTTTAGTGGGATTATCGATTCTTTTTCGCATACTATATTACTAATCATCTCTCCCAACAAAAGGCCAAATTTGAAGCCGTGACCACTCAGACCAGTAGCAAACGTGATACGCGGATCCCCCGGATATTGATCTATGATGAAGTCTTCATCGGGACTGACATCATAGATGCATGTGCCTATCTTTACTAATTTTGCTTGCTGGAGATCAGGGATAAGCTCGTATAATTGCATGGTTACTTTCTGAATAACATGCTTGTCAATGATGTGAATCTCGTTGGGATCAGCTAGGGCTCCAAATTGGTGTGATGCAGCTTTTAGCCAACGGGGTCTGGTACCAGTAGAGGGACTATAGATGGGAAAGCCGTAGAGGTCATCTGCTAGAAATGCTGGAAAGGTGTTAAGACCAAAAGTTGTTGGTGGAAGATTGGCAAAGTAGAGTGTGTACTGGCGCGTCAAGCGTATTGGAAGATGAAATCCTTTTAAGATCTGGTGGATCCATGGTCCCGTTGCTAGTACAACATGGTCCGTGGTCAGTGTTTCTCCTGTGGAAAGACGAAGACAAAGAGGCAGACTCTGTTTGTTATGGATGATCTCTTTGACAAGAACCTTTTCTAGTATGCTACCTCCTAGATCCAAAATAGCGTCTTTAAGGGTTTGTAAACACGCAGATGCGTGTAGTATGCCTGCCTCGGTATTATATGTAAATAAATCATAACCTTGGACATTAAATTGTGGGAAGCGTTGTTGACAGGTATTGTCTGTAAGAAGTTCTGGTGTGTATCCAATTGCACGTAAAGTTTCATAGCTAGGTAGGGTGAACTGATCGTTTTCATGACCGAGAACAAGCAATCCTGTAGGTGTGTAAAGTGTTCGCTGCGTCTGTTGCTGTAAGATGTTCCAGAGTTTGAAACTTGCTTGTACCATCTCACTGTAAAAACTTGTGTTTCCATATTCTAAGCGTATAAGACGTCCAAATCCACTTGATGAGCATCTGCTATTATTAACTGTATCTTGGTCTAATATTGTGACATGCTTTATGCCTTGCTTTAAGAGCGCGAAAGCCGTAGAAAGTCCAACAATGCCTGCTCCTACAATAGTGATGCGC
>CBJMBI010000439.1:0-3873 GCA_966427955.1 uncultured Ktedonobacterales bacterium | reverse complement strand
CCGTTGGGCCATGGTTCTAGCGATGTACATGTTTCCCAATGCACAACTAACTGGATTAGGAGCTACTGCACGACAAACCATCACCAGCCCACGCATTCTTATAGCCGCGATAACCTCACTGCTGCTGGCCTTAATGGCAGGACAATTAATTGGTCTGGTTGTCTGGGTAGTTGGCTCATTGGTAACGCTAGCCATTGGCACATGGGTGACCTATACTCTGGGCGGGCTCACTGGTGACATCTACGGAGCGATTGCTGAGATAACAGAGGTTGTGGGTCTCCTAGTGCTTGTAGCAGTACGGTGAGGCAGCTTATAATCTAATAATGCGAAACTCACAACTCATTCTTGTCCTGGGTGGTGCACGCAGCGGTAAAAGTACTTTCGCTCAGCAACTGGCCCAGCGTAGCGAACGCTCGGTTGCCATAATTGCGACTGCAACCGCTGGTGATGAAGATATGCGTGAGCGCATCACACGCCATCGTGCAACACGCCCTTCACATTGGCATACTATCGAAGAGCCGCTCAAACTTACCGAAGCCTTTCGTCAGGCTGCTAATGTCGCGGATGTCATTCTGCTGGATTGTATCACCGTTTGGCTGAGCAACTGGCTTTTCTCACAAGGAGATTCTGACCATAGAGAAACTGCCGCCATGCTTTCCAACTATACCAATGGCGCATTGGATGCTATTAAAGAACTCCTTACAACGCTAGCTGAACTAGATGCCCCTAAAACGCTAATTGTTGTCACCAATGAAGTTGGCTTGGGTATTGTGCCAGCCTATCCCATTGGTCGTATTTACCGGGATGTGCTAGGGCACGTTAACCAACGTCTCGCTGCTGTTGCGACACATGTCTATCTCATGATTGCTGGCTTGGGAGTTGATATCAAGCGGCTGCATGAAGAGGCAAAACTGCCCGAAATATGAAAGTCGAGCCAGCGATATTTGACAACGGGTCGCTCAATGTGTTACTTTCTCATGGTGTTTACCTGTATAGTGGGTAAACTGCATTTGTAGCTCTTGACCATTGGCGAGAGAAAGAGAAAGGAAAAGAACCATGTGGCCATTTGATCAAAACAAACAGCCTGTATATCAACAGTATTCCCAGGCATATGATACTGGTAACTACAATAGCGTCGATCCCTATCAAGCTTTTGGGCATATCCAGCAGTTTATGACAGGTGCCCCTGATGATATGCAACAGCAGCTATACATGCAGCACTTTTCCCAGATGCCTTATGAACAGCGTGCCTTGCTAGCTCAGCGCATGCCCCCACAGTATGCCATGGATATCAATAATCCTTTGTCGATGGCACAAAGCTTCTGGCGTCTTGGTCGTGAGCAGCCCCATCTCGTGCCGCAAATATTGAACCATCCAATTCTGCTAGCTGCAGGTGTAGGCCTCGCTGGACTGGTTGCCAAACATATTCTGCATCATCACCATCAGAATGCGTACGGTCAGCAACCATCTGGTTATGATCAGGGACTCTATCAGCAAAATCAGTACATGCAGCAGGAGCTAGCCCAAGAGCAGCAACGAGAACAGCAGTTGCAGTATGAAATTCAGAATGAAGAACGCCGAATTGAACAATTAGAAGAGCGTGAGAGGCATCATCACCATCATCATCGGGAAGATTATTTTTAGTCACTTTTAGTTAGATGGTCTTTCTCAAACAAGGGGCCGTCAAAAAATGCCAAGAAAGCAAATGGATATTGCTAGTGCAATGAGCAGCGACAAAAGGATACGGCCATTAGACTGACAAGCCGTATCCAATATCGCTTTACCTCGTTGGGAGGTTCTCCGAAGTCTAGGCCTGGGAAGGAGTTGTGTATATTCTAGTTCGGAATCCAAAAGAACGGCCCAGTTTATAGGCTTGTTTGACGACCTCATTGTCCGGGTTAGGAAAACCTTCAGCACTACAATTACCGTCAGGAAAAAGTTCTATGGCGATGTTATCTAGGTTTGGATATGTTCCCATCAGATACGTGCCGGAACCGTTAAGAGCCGGTTGGTCAGTCTGATTCGGTATTGAGAGACACCCATTTCCAAGTGCAGGATTATCAACATCCCTATATCGTACCGAGCCCACTGTCGAATTCGATGGCCGTGTGACGTATATTGGGACATTATAAGATGAAGGCTTGACAGCGTAAGTTAGCGTTGACGTGACAAAGAAACTTGTACCTAGAGACAAGACGGAGAGTAATGCGATAAGGCCCTGTGCCAGACTATTTCTCTTCTGATGCATTAGAGGTTCCTCCTGTTTGATGAAAGGGGTGATAATTTTACCACAGTCAAGGACTAATGGCAGCTTTTGGTTTCATCTATAATATCGCTGAGATTAGAAAAGTGTTACACCGCAGCAGAGAATTGGACAGAAAACCGAGATTTGGGGAAGCATTGCCAATTCTGCTCGCCGCTGTTCTCGACCTAATTGGTGAGCCGCCCATAAACTGGCATCCAGTCGTGTGGTATGGCAAGCTGATTGGTCGCTTAGAGCAAGCGGCTCCCCGTGGTCGTCTGGCCCAACTGCTCTATGGGGTATGCATGCCCATCTGCGCAGCTACTCTTGTTCTTCCTCCTGTTTTGCTTGTCCAGTTTCTAGCAACACGCATACACCTGATTACTTCCCAGACCAGATGGAAGATCCTCATTGAAGGAAGTGCCCTCAAACCTTTTTTTGCCTTACGCATGCTCGTAGATGCTGGTCGTGGGGTAAGGAGTGCTCTAGAACGTGGGGATCTACCAGCGGCTCGTCTCGCCTTGCGCAGTCTGGTGAGTCGTGATCGTTCCAACTTGACAGCAGATTTGGCAGCGGCAGCGGCAATTGAATCATTAGCGGAAAACCTGAGCGATTCCGTCGTGGCTCCGCTATTTTATTATGCCCTCTTTGGCTTACCAGGTGCCGCGCTCTATCGACTCTGCAATACCTTAGATTCCATGATTGGCTATCGTGGTCGCTATGAATACCTGGGCAAAGCATCAGCGCGGCTTGATGACATCCTCAACTTGCTACCATCTCGTCTCACAGCACTGCTCATCATTGGTCTGGCCCCTTTTTTTGGTGGAAAGTGGCGAAATGCTTGGCGTATCTGGCGGCGTGATGCGGGTAAGACTGCTAGCCCGAATGCTGGGCATCCGATGTCTGCGGCTGCGGGTGCTCTGGGGATACGACTGGAGAAGGTTGATCACTACACATTAGGGGATAATGAAAAGATTGTCTCACATACTGATATCAAGCGTGCAGAGAAGATGGTCTGGTGCGTCGGAGGGATGGCGATGATGCTTTGTTGTCTTTTCAGAGTATGTCGGCGTCATCGAGCATAGAGCAATAAATCCGTGGCGGCGGAAGAGGATGCCCTAATGATTGTTCTGTCTCGATACACAGTTCTATCACCTCTTTGCCATTTTTTACCGCTTCCTCATAGGTATCACCATGTGTCACAGCACCTACGAACTCAGGTATAGTGACAATGAACGTATTATCCTCGTCGCTCCATTGAATGATCATAGAATAGTGGAAGTTGCTCATTTTATACCTCCTTTGCCCCGTAGAGAATATCTCAATTTTTGCGGGTTGACAGAAATAGCTCTGCAAGGCTTTTCCCTGGAACATATTTTATCGTTTTGCCAGCAAGATGTTCTGCCTTTGCTTCTTCTGCAAACTCATCAATCATTTGGCTTATTTCAGGCTGTGCAAGCCACTCATCCCATTCTGCATCTTCAATTGCTTCCAAAATCTTCTTAACTATCATGCGGCATGGGGATGAGGGTAAGTGTGTGGCTGTGGAAGGGGATCTCCCAACAATTGTTCTGTTTTAATACAAAGTTCTATCACCTCTTTGCCATTCTTTACAGCTTCCTCGTAGGTAT
>CBJMBI010000438.1:0-3878 GCA_966427955.1 uncultured Ktedonobacterales bacterium | reverse complement strand
GCCATTCTCAAGATCCATACACGCAAGGTGCCACTGGGTAAGGACGTAGACTTAACGGCTCTTGCTCGCTCAACAACCGGTATGGTTGGTGCAGATCTAGCGAATCTGGTCAATGAAGCTGCACTGTTAGCAGCACGTCGCAACCTAGATTTTGTGAACCAACAGAGCTTTGAGGAAGCCTTGGATAAGATTCTGCTGGGGGCAGAACGTCCACTGGTGCTTAGCGAAGAGGATCTCAATGTCACTGCTTACCATGAAGGTGGTCACGCATTGACGGGTCTATTATTGGAAGGCAGTGATCCTGTTACTAAAGTAACGATTGTACCGCGTGGTCAAGCCTTGGGTGTGACAATGTATACGCCGCTGGATGATCGGTATAACTATTCGAAAGAGTATCTCTTGACGCGCCTTGTTACCGCTCTTGGTGGGCGAGCAGCCGAACAAGTTGTCTTCAACTGTGTAACTACTGGAGCCGAAAACGACTTGCAACGTGTCACTTCAATAGCCCGTCAGATGGTCATGCGTTGGGGCATGAGCGAGCGTCTAGGAACAGTTTCCTATAGCACGAGAGAAAGTCCATTCATGGGTGGAGGTGATCCTGGAGTACCCACTAACTACAGTGAAGAGACGGCTGAGTTAATTGATGAGGAAGTGCAAGTTATTGTGCGTTCCTGCTATGAGCAAGCCATTAACCTTTTGACGACCTATCGTCCAGCGCTTGATTGCATTGCTCAGGAACTCCGACGCCAGGAAACTATTGACATGAAGCAATTGCATGCCATTATGGAACGGACGGGAGCCCCAATTTCGGCAACTCAGAAACAAGTTTCGTCCCATGGAACAGGTGTGCTTGCTCCGCCTCCGCCTGTCGAGCCAAGAATTCCTCCAGAAATTCAATAAAATCGAAAAGGCTCCCTGATTGCAGATAGCAGTAGGGGGCCTTTTCTTGCTGCGAAGATTGTCCCTCTTTCCCCCTTGGAGATTTTGACTCACATTGGGTACTATTATCAGTAGTAGATCTTTGTGTTTTTAAGATATAAGTAAGATATGTTCAGAAAGAGGAAGTACTATGGAAAAAATGTCTGATAAATCCAAACAGCCTGATACAGGAACTTCAATTTTGGGAACAAACAGATCTCGTATAGATTTTGCTGTAGGTAGATTACCAGAAAGGCGAGGATTACCAGGGCTATTGCCACAACAACCAAGGATTGTCCATCGTCAGATGTTGGCCTCTCCGAGCGCGGATTATTATAGGGCCTCCGGGGCAGAAGCTTTGCAAGATAAACATGCTATAAAAAAATCACTAAAAGAGTTTGATGAAATTCGTATTAAAGAAGTGAATTCGAAAAAACCTATTTTAGTTTTATTTACTGGTGGAACAATTGGATCTATCAAATTACCAGATGGAACAATAGTTCAACCATCGGAAGCAAAAAAACGAGGTCTTGATGTTGGAGATGCAAAATCATTACTGTTAGATGAATATCAAAAGAAATATCCTAATCATGATTCGAACACAGAATTTCATACTAAAATCCTAATGGAAACTTTAAGTGAAAATATGACACGAGCAAAATGGGAAACTTTAACTAAAGAATTAAAGGAACTAAATGGAGAATTCGAAAAGTACAAGGGAATTGTTCTTACGCATGGTTCAGATACTTTAGGTTATACTACTAATTATTTATCAACGATTCTGGCTAGTATAAAAGTTCCAATGATTATAGTATCAAGTAACTTTGTTCTTACAGACGAGAAATCCAATGGAATTAAGAATTTCAAGGGTGCAGTAGACTTTATTTCTCATGTTCAACTTCCAGGTGTTTATGTAACATACCATTCTAAGGGAAAAACAAAGTTGATTCATGGTTCGAGAGTAGGTCAATGTAAGCCTATTACTGATGATTTTGATAGTATTTCAATAGGTGAAGTAGGAGAGAAAAATATGCGACCATTAGGACATATAAAAGAAGATGGATCATTTGAGGCTTTAGATACAAAGTTGTTTAAAAATTTAAAAGGGAAGATTCAAGATAAAAATCAAGATAAAAGAGATAACTTACTTGATAGGGTTGAATCTTTAGATGCTCAAATTTTAGTGATAGAACCCCATATTGGATTAGATTATAATAACTTTAATCTTGATAATATAGATGCTGTATTGCATAAAACTTATCATTCAGGAACTGCATGCATGGATGGTAAAAATGAAAATTTATTGGAATTTGCTAAAAAATGCCGAGAAAAAGGTGTAGATTTATATTTAGGTCCTATTTATGGAGATGAAGGGAGGGATGTCTATCACTCTACTGCTGAATATTACAAAAGTGGTGGTTTAACAATAATGAATGTATCTACTGAAAATGCATATTCAAAGTTACTTATTGCATATTCATTATTTAAAGGTGCTGAAAATAAGAAAAAGCGTGATAAAATTATTTACGAAAATATCAATGAAGAGTTTGTAAAAAAATCTTCAAGATTAAAGAGAGGTAGTGGGTCGACTGAGAAGGATCGGACTGCTTAAGAGCCTCCACAGAGTTCCTGCTCTGACTAAGCTCCAAATGTTTCTGCTAGCCAGGATCATCCTTTGAGTTTAACCCGCTACCTAGAAAGAAATCGTGGCGCTAACGTGTCTCACCGAAGAATGCACGCATACCAGGATAATCTTTCATGACCTTATCCAGCATCTCAGGAGTTAGCGCCATAAATGTGCCTTGTGCTTCAGCAAATACTATGTTCTCATCATCTGCTAGAGTCAGCTTGCCACTTGCCTGGACCATACGGCCACGTTGCTTATCAAGCCAAGCACGTGTGCGTAATAGGGGGCCATATGGCACATACTGACGATAGCGCACCTCCAAGCGCCCAGTCATAGTCCAAGTTGGCTGATTGGTGAGCATTGATGTGCGATTTAAGGCTTCATCAAGTACAGCCGCAGTAATGCCACCGTGAATAACGCCGGGAAAGCCCTGATGCTCCTCATGTGGCCTGAAATCAGAGACGATAGTATTATCCTCGAAGCGAAAGATCATTTTGAGCCCATATGGATTGAGTTGTCCACAGGCAAAACAACGTTGATAGTCGGTAGTATCGTTCAGTTCCATAGTAATATTTTAACCTTGCTTTTGGAGACGGATAGAACCTGTATTAGTTGTAAGGGTGATGGTGGCTGAGGGTGTACTGCCGATATTGCCGCTAGCGCTTGCTCCAACGATGTTTCTTTCTACGGCTACATCAGAGAAATCACTAGAGATGTCACCTGTGTTAGTATTGGCATTGACGTGGAAACTGGCATCACTAGGCAAGCTAACATTGACATCACCTGTATTTGACTGGAACTGATAATTCCCACTACCTCCTATAGAACCGCTAAAATTTACGCTGCCTGTACTTGTTTGCAATTTGGAATCACTGCTGAGTTTGACCTGAGTTGTCTCTATGCTCCCTGTACCATTGGTTAATGACAACTTCCCTTCAATACCTGTAACCGCTATATCACCCGTTCCATTTTGAACTTGCAAGTTACTTTTGTTAGGCACTGTTATATCAGCATCGGCTTTGGTAGTAGAGTTTGTGTTGATGCGTTTAATAGTAACTGTGACGGTATTGCCATTCTGGCTGTATTTTATCTGTATGTCATTAGGATTGCCTCCTGATTTAGTTACTTTAACATGCACATTATTTGAGCTACTACCAGGCTGTATATGCACAGAACCCACATCGTTGTTCACATTCAGTGTAGGCGGTGTATTTCCACTGAGTGTGAAGTCATGTGTTTCTGAGCTACTATTGCTATTGGTTCCTGCAACATTTTGTCCATTCCTATGGTCATTATTCACAGTAATATCCTGTGAACTTGTACATGCTATAAC
>CBJMBI010000437.1:0-3886 GCA_966427955.1 uncultured Ktedonobacterales bacterium | reverse complement strand
CATGCCTACGGCGATGCCTGTCGTTCCGACGTTTCATCTCTAGCAGATATCTATAGATCTCATAGGCCAAGGGCTGATAGACAAGATCATGTGTCTCTAGGAAGCGTATGGGATAGCCTCCAAAGCCACGCTTGAAGACATAGACTCCCCACAATTCCTCCCCCTCTGCCAGAATGTCGGGAATGCCACGAAAGTTATAGTACCAGCAGCCCTGCGACCGAGCCCACTGAATTGCAGTCCATTGTAGTAAGTGGTTTGGCATCCGCTCACGATATTCATTAGCAGATGCCCCAAACATATACCAACTCCAGCGCCCTAACGCAACGGTGATGGTCCCCGCAATTGCCTGCCCCTCACATTCAGCAAGCAAGAGCACACCACGGTTCTCCTCACCAAACATGCGTAAAATATCCTGATAGTGTGCTTTGTTGTGAATTACGAACTGATCGCGCACGCTCGTGGTTTCATACATACGATAGAAGGTATCCAGGTCAGCTTGATCATAACCTCGGCGAACTATTACTCCCTTACGTGACGCAAGACGAATATTGTAGCGCCACTTTTCCTTCATTTCTGCCAACAACGTCTCCTCAGAAGGACGAATGTCAAGCACCCACTCGTGGCGCAAGTGTGTTGCATAGGGATTGGGGCGAAAGCCACGTCGCTGTAATGCCTTCAACCACTTTAAGTCGCCATCTGGAACACTCGGCTCAACCTTGAGCATAAAAGCTTGACGTTTACGAGCCTCAACTTTGACAAAATTGAGCAACATAGTGAAGGCTGGTCCATCAGGATCATCAATAATAGGACCACGCGGAGCGTAGAAATAGGGCCGGTTCAGAATGGGCGCACGCATTACTAGCACAAGCATAGCGGCACACAACTGCCCCGCATCATTTACAATGCCAACACGTAAGGCCTCGCTACATCCTAAATGATGCGCAAGATTGCTCCATTCATATGACTGTGTCACGTTGCAACAAGCAGACGCTCCAACAAAATCATTCCATAATCGGCGATCTGTAATAATTTGCGCTTCCATTCCACTCTACCTTTGTTTCAATCGTCTGCGTTGTTGTACCGGGACTCCATTCTTCGTGCAGCACGTGCCAATTCTACAGGTCGGCGCTGTTGATGGCGCCATCTCCTCTTCATTTCAACTATTCCACACCAAATCTTATACAATAGTGTCCGGTAGACATAATCTTGCGTAGCTATGTTTAGACGAGAAAAACCTCCAAAGCCCCTTTTAAACTCATATACTCCCCACATCTCCTCCCCTGGCTCTAAAACGAGGGGAATGGTACGAAAATCAAAATAACTACAGCCACGCGATTGCGCCCACTGCATAGAGCGGTACTGTAGCAGGAAGGTTGCTTTCACGTCGCGCTTCACAGGCACTGAGGCTCCAAACATCTCCCAGCACCAATCACCGAAACGCACAAGCATCTTAGCAGCTATCGCTTCCCCTTCATGCTCAGCTAGATAAATTACTAGATCTCCCGTATCAGCAAACTGACGCACAGCTTCCTTGTGAAAATCCTTCCCATGAATGAAGAAGTCATCACGTTCACTAGTGATTCTAAGCAGTTCGTAGTAGGTATCGAAATCAGCTTCGCTAGTTGCTTCACGCACAACTACGCCTTTGCGCTCCGCGATGCGTACATTGCGCCGCCAAGTAGGCCTAAAATTGGCTAACAGCTCTTCCGAACTAGGGCGGATATCAAGCACCCAGGCACGACGACCATGAATTGCATTCTGATTTGAGCGAAAACCCAACTTATGGTAAATGGCAAGCCAACGATCCATATCAGGATCATCATCAGCAATGTTGGGCTCAAAACGCAGCACCACGGCCTGCTCCCGCCGCGCTATCTCATGGGCATATTCAACCAACTGAGCTAGGACATACGTATCCTGATCTTTTACAGCAGGACCACGAGCACTATATAGCCAGTTGAAGCGCAGTCCCGGCAATGGGACAGAAGTAACGGCGAGCTGCATAGCACCAACTAAGCGTTCACCGTCCAGGGCACCGAGGCGATAGATCCTCACTCCCAAATATTTATTTAGCTCTCCCCACTCATACGACTGCAGCAGATGTCCATGCGGCTGGCAGGTTAAAAAACCATTCCACTGCTCCCGGTCCAAAATCTCCTGGATGGTTATACTCATAATTTTTGTTGACGACAGATCCGATAAATTAGGTCCCTACAATATTAGGCGACAACTCACTTTCTACCGTCTTCCCCTCACTCTTTCTCGAAGAACTCATTTCTTAGTATACTATACATACGTACATTATGGTATCTACCAAAGCGCTGAATAGCTTCTCGTAGAGTCCCTTCAAGCTTGAAGCCTGCCTTTTCGTCGGCACGCCAGCCAGCTATATTTTCTTCCATATCCTGGGTCTGGATACGATTCAGATTGAGTTCCAGAAAGCCATACCGTACCATGAGTTTAGTAGCTTCTGTTCCATAACCCTGCCCCCATACCGAACGATCACCAATGATGACGTAAAACTCTGCACTTTGGTTAAGGGTATTGATATCTTTCAAACCGACAAGACCAATAAGACGATGATCACTTTTCAGGGCCACACCAAATAAAATATGTTTAAAATCTTTGTAGAGATTTTCTAAGCGCTCTTTCCCACGCATGTCATTGGTCGGATAGACTGAGAAATAGCGACGGATCTCCTGATCGTTAAGCCACGTTGCATACAAATGATTATCCTGTGTGGGCTCTAAAGGGCGCAAGTAGACGCGCTCACCAATAATAAAAGGGTTTTGCAAGTGTGTAAGACTAGCTGTATCCTGGTCCAAGGTGTTGTCTCCATTCTTAAACAAATACATTCCAGGTTCTCTCTGGTAACTGGTCCCCATAGGCCAGTATAGCATAGGGTACAACTAGAGACAATTCTAATGAAGTACTAATGGATGAGTAAATATTCCCCCATCCATTAGCAAAAAGTAGTAGTACTTGCAATCATACCAAGTACTCAGGTATTATTCACACCAGGAAAAATAACCACGTTTACTTAGGTAGTCAGGAACCCTACGCCTGAATGCCTGTTCCTTCCTATCAAAAACAGTTCCCCGCAAGGGGCAGATCAGGCAGAGGTTACCACACTGCCCTCTCCACCCAGCGATCCGGAAGACTTGCTTCCTCGCTATAGCTCAAGCAAGGGATATCCGCAGGTCGCAGTTTGATGAGGCTTGCAACAAGTATTGGGTCTAATGATGGAGGCAAGAACTATGAGCAATCTCGTAATGGTTGTTGATGATTCGCTCACAGTACGCAAAATCCTGGAGGTCAGCCTAAAACGATCCGGATTAGATGTAATAACATTTCCGGATGGGTTAGAAGCTATTCAAGCATTAAATTCACACAATTGTCCCCGTCTTCCAAACGTAGTGATTTTAGATGTAATGATGCCCAAACTTAATGGTTATGAGTTTGCACGCTTAATGCGATCAAATCCACATTTTCGGCATATCCCCATTTTAATGCTTACAAGCCGTGACAGCATGATTTCTCAACTTCGTGGACGCATTGCTGGTGCCAATATCTACATGACTAAGCCATTTAAAACTCAGGACGTTGTTCAAACGGTTCTTAGTTACCTTAAGATGACACCTAGCTAACCTTCCATTCTGAAGCATAGATAGATCCTTTTGGGCCAGGGAAAACAGCATTTGTACAAGAGCTGTTGGGTATTTGGTGCATATAATCTCTTTTTTTGGGGATCTTTTGGGGGTAGCAAATGAGCCAAATAAAAAAACCCAATTGCTTCACAATTAGGTTCTTAAACAAGATTTATCTTCAAATAAACGAACTGAAAAGAGTTCTTTCCTCATTTTTGCCCAGCGAGATGTCAGCAGTG
>CBJMBI010000436.1:0-3903 GCA_966427955.1 uncultured Ktedonobacterales bacterium | reverse complement strand
CAAGCTCAATTGAAAAGACTGCAAGGAGAGAAGTATGATATAATAAAGTCTCAAGCCCTTTACACTTGCACTGAGGCTAGAAAGCAAACGGGAAAGGAGGTGATCCAAGATGGCGAGTGGCGATTTGCTCCGTCAACTATTTCGTGGCTATGCCAAGCGTGATGATGCCACTTTTCGTGCGGCTGCTGAAGCAATTATCCAAGAAGAACGCCTCAAAAATCATCGGTTATTAGCAGATGACCTCGAAAGGATTCTGTTGAATGGCAATGGATCTGTTGCTGAGAGACGTAGTGTTAGCAGTATGCATGACCTTCCTAAAGATCGAGAGCGTGGATTCCCCCTCCTTGATATTTTTGAGTGCACCTATGAATGGGACCGCATCGTTCTACAAACGAAAACGATGGAAGTGCTCAGACAGGTTGCCAAGGAATACTACCGCAGAGACATCTTAGCCGCTAGCGGGCTCAAACCAAAACAGCGCATCCTTTTCTACGGACCACCCGGCACGGGCAAAACATTGGCCGCTCAAGTATTAGCAGGAGTTCTTTCTCTTCCATTGGTAATCGTTCGGTTTGATGCCATAGTCTCTTCTTATTTAGGGGAGACAGCGGCCAATTTACGTCGAGTATTTGAATTCATCCAGCGAGGTCAATGGATCGTCCTCTTTGACGAGTTTGATGCCATTGGAAAAGATCGTAATAATCCATTTGAGCATGGAGAACTCAAGCGCGTCGTCAATACGCTTTTACAGTTGATGGATGCCTTTCGAGGCGAAAGCCTCTTGATTGCAGCAACCAACCATGAAGGACTATTAGATAATGCCATCTGGCGTCGCTTTGAAGCCGTTGTTCCTTTTGCTCTTCCTTCAGAACAAGACCGTACTCTCCTTCTACGCCTCTTTCTCAGAGGTTTTGACTGCACCCAACTAAACCTGAGCACCATTGCCCATAAACTAAAAGGTGCTACAGGCTCCGATATTGAGTGGATTACCGTTGAAGCTGCTCGTCGTGCTGTGCTCGATGGACGAAATTGGCTTCTGAAAGAAGACGTAGATTGTGTGCTCACATCATTTCGGGAAAGAGTAGCAACCATACAAGCACTCTCCAGAGATCAAGCCCACCACCCTACTGAGGAGGTGAAAGAAATTGCTTCAAATTAGGAGGACTGTGAGGAATGGCTAGGGACCTTGAGCATTTTGAATTGCCAAAGTGGAAACAAACTTTTCCTAGGCGGCGGCGTGGGGGAGGTGGCTCACCAAAGCGAGATAAACAGGCTCATGGAAGTCAGCTTATTTTACAAGCAGATCAAGTTGCGAATGATCTTCAACGAAGAACTCAAGACGCTCCATGGGGTATTAATCCCAAACTTATTTTCAAACTTGAGCTTCATTCAGAAGGGAACCTAGATGAAAACCAATTAAGACAGTTGGGGCTTCGATTATTGGCGAGAGATCCAGACCGGGCTATTGTCGTTTTTCCTGATGAAGCTACACTTCGCGAATTGCGTTGCCATCTTCATGAGTATGCTGGATTGGTTTCCGGTGGCCATAGCTATTCCTACTTGGCTTCGATAGAGACGATTACCGAATTAACTCCAAGTGATCGCACGGGCATAAGATTACAGGAGGAACCTCTTACCTCAGAAGAGACAGCCTCACTTGATATTGAGCTTTGGCATGGTGGCAACAGAGATGAATGCTACGATCGGATTGATGAGATAAAAAGCTTTCTGAGAAAAGAGGGCTTGGAAGTTACTGATTCGTGGGTTGGAGATAGCCTTTGCTTACTGCGTGCAAAAGTAAACTCATCTGTGCTAGAGACCTTACTCAATATTGACTACGTTAAGGAGATAGATAGAAGGCCTGTGCCAACATTCGAAATGCTTGCAGTCAGTTCAGCAGACTTTAGTCAGATTGAGCCAGACAAACTGCTAACTGAAGAGCTAACAGGAGTTCTGGTCATAGATAGCGGCGTTATGCAGGGCCATCCTTTGCTAAGACATGCCATCGGTGATGCCCAAGTCTTTCCTGATCGCCTTCGTCGCCGTATCAAGGGAGGCGCGGAAGATGGAGATGAAATAACAGGAGGACATGGCACGGCTGTAGCTGGTATCGCAGTTTATAACGATGTAGGTGAGTGTATCTCTACTCGAACGTTCCGAGCCTCAGCCCGCCTTTTCTCTGCACGTATTACAGATGATCAAAATGAATATGATGAAGATGAATTAGTAGAACACCAACTAGAAGAGGCTGTAAAGTATTTTCTGAGTAACTATCCTTCCATAAAAGTGATCAACATTTCGCTTGGAAGTGCAAAACTTGTCTACTCGGATGAAAGGTATCAGTTCCGATTTGCAGCAGCAATTGATGAATTAGCCTATCGCTATCGTGATCAGGAAGTTGTGTTTGTAGTATCAACAGGGAACTACTGGCCCGAAGATTTGAAAGATGAAGAGATACTCCAACGCTACCCAAATTATCTTCTATCAAGCTCTGCACGCATCATTGACCCTGCCACTTCTGCAATAGCAATAACTGTCGGAGGCCTCTCTTATGGTGAAGGGAAACATCTTGGGAGGTTAACTACCAATGGAACAGAGCGTCTCATTGCCGGAGAAAGGAGCTGGCCATCACCCTTCACTCGTAGAGGCTGGGGAATGAATGGCGCTATCAAACCAGAATTAGTAGATTTTGCAGGTGATATGCGTTTTGAGCGTGGTCGAATTCCCAACAATCCCGCTTATGCCGGGCTGCCCACAACGGCTAAAACTTTTGCACCTCCAGATGGGAAGTGGTTTCGCACTGTTTCTGGAACCAGTTTTGCTGCTCCACGTGTGGCTAATATTGCGGCTCGGTTATTTAGTGAGTTTCCAAATGCTTCGTCAAATTTAATCAGAGCACTTATTGCTGACTCTGCAAGAATTCCGTCTAGCCGTCCACCCTACTTCCAGAATAAAGATCCTTGGGACGAGGAAGTTCTTCGCATCTATGGCTATGGTCAACCCGATTTTACTCGGGCACGCTGGTCAAGTCAAAACGAGGTCTTGCTGCTAGTAGATGATAGCATTGAACTTGATTCATTCCAACTATTCACCATTCCCCCTTTGCCAGAAGAGTTTGTAAAAAACAAAGGTGGTCATATATCCGTCACTCTTGCATTTGATCCTCCAACACGCCATACTCGTGGTGACAGCTACTTAGGAGTTACCATGAAATTCGCTACTTATCGTAATATAACTACAGAAAAGGTTGCTGATGCTATGAGAGCATGGAAATCTGAAGAAAGGGAAGATTTAGAGGATCAAGAACTTCCTTCATTAAGTAATCTCCGCCAAGCTGGAGATCCACCAATTGAGATCCCCATGAAACCTGGGGTAAAACAGCTAAGCAAGGGAACATTGCAGCGTGCCCTCTTTAGTACAGCAGGAACAAATTGGAAATACCATGGAGATCCCTTAGTACTAGCAGTTACTTGCCAACGCAAATGGGCCCCAGTAGATATTACCCATCAGAGGTTTGCTGTCGTGGTTTCCCTTTACCATGATGACCCATCAATAGACATCTACTCTCATGTCCAACAGCACGTACGAGTACATCAAAGAGTTCGGGTACAAGTGTAAAAAATAGCAGAAACATCATCATTTTCTAATGCATTAGTAATATCTTCTACCAGATTCCCAGTGAATCTTCCCAGCATTCCGCTCACAGCTAAACAGACTACCCAACAATCTAGCCATAGTGTATACTAAACGGAAAGGCGAGAAATTTTCATTCTCCATCCTATTTTTATGGCCTTTTTTGCAAATTCTATGCAAGTATTGCCAGAATTTTGGAGAGGAATATGCTTATCGAGTTCAGAGCCAAAAATTTTCGCTCATTGCGAGACGAATGTATTCTCTCATTGG
>CBJMBI010000435.1:0-3910 GCA_966427955.1 uncultured Ktedonobacterales bacterium | reverse complement strand
GTCGAGGCTTCGTGCAAAACATTATCGGGTGTACGCACCTGGAAATGTGCTGTCCAGTAATCGCTGGTTGCGAAGTTGACGTGAGCTGTAAATTTGCCCTGGCCGTCTGGCTGAAAGTTGAGTATTTGTGATGTTGTACTCATATTCTCTGTAAGGGAAGCAGAGATGTTTACGTTGATGACCTCTTGCTCGTTGTCGTTTAGAACTTGAACGGTGAAGACGTTTGTGCCAGGAGAGTCTGGTGTAATGGTGATGAGCAGCATAAAGCGGAGATCCGTCGTTGGGGTTGCCGTCTTGTAGGCTTTTCCTGGCTTGATAGGTGGCATGTGTGGCATGTATGGCATTTGCATTTGTGACATGCCATCTCCATTTTGTGGTGTTGGTACTGGCTGGAGGCTACCACCAAAGACATTCATCAATCCTGTGCAGATGAGAACTATGATGCCGAGTATGGGTTCCCAGCGGAGGACTTTGGTTAGCTGCTGAGCCTGTCTCGTAACGTCTTTCTCAAGCTGGTGAAGATCCTGCGATGTGGAATACTCTTCTTTTTGTTGGCCTTGAGTATTTTGAGTGTCTTGGGTCTCCTCAAGATCTTTATTCTCCTGAACGTCATTTGCAGATTTTGCTAGCGATAGTTGATATAAATCAAAAGACTTTTTAAGGCGTGGACGCAACAGCCAAACATGTATCGCGCTGGTGACCAGTAAGGCTCCAACACACCCAACTTTGATGAGCAGGGTTCGTCCATAGAGGGTTGTCACCAGTTGGCTTAGGCTAGTCAAATGGACGGTCGCGTTGAAGGGCCCAGTGATTGCTATCAGAACCACACCAGTAATTGCCAGAGGAGAAAAAGAGGACAATGTCGTGAGCAGGGCTTGTGTGCGCTGGGTAAGCGATTTGCCTTTTAGGACTGGCAGATAGACTACTGCTAGATAGAACATCCCACCAATCCATAGGGATGCTGCTAGCAGGTGCAGCCAATTTGCCATGACGCTGTATGTCAGAATCGTGTCGCTTGTAGCAACTGCATGTCCAGAGAAAGTCTCAGCGGTCAGCAAGGCAAAGCCTAGCGCTAGATTTGTCCAGGAGATTATTTCGTCCCTGATGGGCGAGCGTTTGTGGGACCGCAGTGTGTATACAGCGAGTCCAGCAGCTAGCAGCAGAATGATTTCACGCATGGTCCAGAATATTCCAAAGCGGCCATCGGACATCATTGTCCCAAAGAGGGGAAAGACCTGAAGGAGATTTCCTCCGGTTAGAACTAATCCTTGTCCTATCAGGATGCCCAGGTTGGCTATGAAGGCCTCCAATAAGATGGGCAGTGAGAAGAAAAGCTGAAAGTTTTGCGCGACCCGGCTATCAAGAGGCTGCTGAGCATTGAGGGGTTGCAAGACAAAGCAGTGCCACAGTTGTGCTCCCACCCAGAAGATGACACTGAGGTCGACCAGGGTGACCATAGCAAAACTGAATAGAGTAAGACCATCCATTTGGCCTGTATAGAGTCCCAAGTTGGTATTATCTGCACCCAGCACATTCTGTCCTGGATATGCTCCTTGCAATGAAGGAACACTGCCATCAGCGGCTGCTACTGTAAAGAGAAAGGAACTGCGTAGCACATGGCCATCACCAGCAGATTGTGCTTGCCAGACAACCACATAAACATCGGAAGGTAAGTTTGGCTTGAGAGAAATGTCCAATTCGTGAGAATTTGTAGATGAAACATGAGCATCATGCCGATCGACGCGTTGATTGTTTGCATTGACAACAGCGGCAGTACTAAAAGTTGGAACCAGGATTTCGCTAAACTCCATGCGGATCTGTGAAGGTGCATTCGACAACACTGCATTGTTAGCGGGATCAGATGCTAACAAGATGGGATGTGCTTGGCTAGATCGTGGAAAGAGAAATATCAAACAAATGGCAAGAGGAAGTGCAGAGAGAAAGAAGCGACGGGCAAAGCTTTTCTCGTATCGAATGATCATAAAACAGACTCACTTTTCCTTCAAGGAGACAGCAAATTTCTTCTGGCAAGCGTTCTCTCTGTGATGAGTAGTGGAGAGGCTCTCGCTTTGTTTGATCAACTCTTGTGAGTGATAGAGAACAAGGAGTGGTCCGGTCCCACTTCACTTAAGATCAGAGAGAGTTCGCGTCAAACTCTATGAGCATGATAGCAGAAGGGGAGATGCTCCTCTAGAGGGAAAGAGGGACAAAGAGTGTACTTTATTTAATCTTTATTATCTTCGCTTTTGGAATAGTCTGAGGAAAAGCTTCACAACCGTGACTGGGAGGGTACACAAGTCAGCAATTCCTGAACATGCTATTCCATCCCATATCATATTAATTGTAGTTTTATAGAAATCGTAAAGATATAATTTAATGGTTGTAAAGATTTCTCGAAAATCTTCATGGATACTCATAAATTTGAAGATGATGGCTACCAGGGGAACCCTAGGACGTTTGCTCTTCTTCTCGTTTGACATCTGCATATCTCCTTGGAACAGTGATTAGGCTTGACTCAAAAAAATTTAAAACGAAAGAATACTACCAGTTAAAATTGTTTTACTTGATGTTATATTAAATATGCCTCATAAATCATGATAGTACAAGGACAAGTGAGTGACATCTGCTAGACACTTCTTTCAATATTCCATGGGATGATATAATAGCTTTCTCCCAAGCCTAAAAGCTTTGCCAATTTGACTTTATTGCTTGCTCATGCTACGATACTGAGAGAGGAAGTGTACTTTTGACACTACCGAAGGCGTATTCCATGCCTGAAATTTATCATTATTAAGGAATGAAGGGTCCAGACAATGGGTTCAACACTCCCAGTTTTTATCTTAGTAATTCTGGCTGTCCTTTTCGGTATTCTGGTGATGGTGGTTACGGCCTTCATTGGGCCTCGTAAGCCGACGCAGGAGAAGCTAGCTCCATATGAATGCGGTATTCAAGAGGTAGAAGCTCCCAAACGCCGTTTCCCTGTCAAGTATCTGTTGACAGGCATGCTGTTTATTGCCTTTGATATAGAAATCGTCTCGTTTTATCCTCTCGCCATCCTGCTCCATCAGCTAGGATTGTTCGGGCTGATCGAGTTGCTCGTTTTCCTACTGGTCTTGATGGTTGGCTATATTTATGTTTGGCGGAAGGGGGCATTTTCATGGGAGTAAAAAATCCCTGGGAGCCAGTACAGACATACTCAAATACCCAGACACCTCGCTTGGGCCGCGATTTGACGGTGCATCAGAAGGATGGTAGCTTCGGCATCCTGACAACACAGGTTAATAAGTTGATCGATTGGGGTCGGAGTTCCTCGCTCTGGCCTGCTTTGTTTGGTCTTGCTTGTTGCGCCATTGAAATGATGTCAACCAGCGCAGACCGTTTCGATATCTCGCGTTTTGGGGCCGAGGTTTATCGCGCTTCACCACGTCAGGCTGATTTGATGATTGTTGCTGGACGCTGCTCAGTCAAGATGGCACCTGTATTACGCCAGATTTATGACCAGATGCCGGAACCCAAATGGGTTATTTCGATGGGGGCTTGTGCATCGTGTGGCGGTGTCTTTAATAACTATGCCATCGTGCAAGGGGTGGATAAGATTGTTCCGGTTGATGTCTTCATCCCCGGTTGCCCTCCAACGCCTGATATGTTGCTCTATGGCTTCAATGAATTACAAAGAAAGATCCGCGAAGGCATCCCCAACCCTCCTGACCCCCTAAAGGCCAGTGGCTTGAAGCTAGTCGGGCCTGCCGGTGATGAAGCATAATAAATCACTTGGGAAAAATATAAATCACTTCTGCTCTCACGGACTCGCTGAAGCGCGTTCATACGTTTTCGGGCGCTAAAGCACCAGAGTTTGGGGATGAGGATATTATGTGTTTATTGCCTATTTTAAAGGATTGTAGATAATGGT
>CBJMBI010000434.1:0-3930 GCA_966427955.1 uncultured Ktedonobacterales bacterium | reverse complement strand
GTGCAGGATTTGTACCATTTGTAGTACAATTCTAAACTTAGAAAGTAGGATAATAGTAAATAATACGCTTGCTTTTTCTCTCAACGAATCCCTTTATTTTTAGGAGGAGGTAGCTATGGCAGAGCATATCCCTGTCCTGATTGGAGCAGCACGAACTCCAACTGGAAAATTTCTCGGCAGCCTTGCCAGTCTGAGCGCTCCGCAACTAGGCGCGATTGCTATCAAAGAGGCTGTACGTCGTGCAGGTATCGATCCGCAAGTGATCGATGAAGTCATTATGGGCAATGTCGTCTCCGCTGGAGTTGGGCAGGCTCCTGCGCGACAGGCTGCTATTCAGGCTGGACTGCCAGTTGAAATCCCTGCCTGGACAATTAATAAGGTGTGTGGCTCTGGCTTGAAAGCGGTGATGCAAGCTGCTCAGGCTATTCGAGCAGGTGATGGACGAGCTTTTGTCGCTGGTGGTATGGAGAGTATGAGCAATGCTCCCTATCTCTTGCCCAAAGCTCGTACAGGGTATCGTATGGGCAACGGAGAAATTGTTGATAGTGTGGTCCATGATGGTCTC
This sequence comes from uncultured Ktedonobacterales bacterium, assembly GCA_966427955.1. Classification (GTDB taxonomy): domain Bacteria; phylum Chloroflexota; class Ktedonobacteria; order Ktedonobacterales; family Ktedonobacteraceae; genus DASYAN01. The sequence goes on along the minus strand of CBJMBI010000434.1, from coordinate 3,365 downwards.
TGGTGTGCCTTTGAGAATCTTCACATGGGTAATGAAGCAGAAATCATTGCTGAGAAGTTTGGGATTACCCGTGATGAGCAGGATCGCTTTGCTCTGCAAAGTCATCAGCATGCAGCGGCGGCTACAGCATCAGGTCGCTTTAAAGATGAGATCGTTCCTATCCAGGTCCAGCAGAAGAAAAGTGTACAGGTGGTTGATGCCGACGAATCTATTCGGACAGATACCTCATTGGAGGCTCTCAGCAAGCTTCAGCCAGTTTTCCAACAGGGAGGGACGGTCACGGCGGGGAATGCTCCCGGCTTGAGTGATGGTGCTTCGGCTACGGTTGTGGTAGATCAGGAGTTTGCTAGGGCACATGGGATGGAGGTTCTGGCTCGCATTATTGGTTATGCTTCTGCAGCCATTACTCCTCGTTATATCTTTGCAGCTCCAACGCGTGCTGTCCATCGTCTGTTAGAGCGTACCAATCTACAGATCAATGACTTTGACCTGATTGAAGTTAACGAGGCTTTTGCGGCCCAAACCCTGGCAAATGGCAAAGAGTTAGACTGGGATTGGTCTCGTGTCAATGTCAATGGGGGAGCGATTGCTCTGGGTCATCCCATCGGTTCGAGTGGCTCACGTGTTCTGACAACGCTGGTCTATGAATTGCGCCGTCGTGGAGGAGGTCGTGGACTGGCAACCCTTTGTCTGGGTGGAGGCGGAGCCGTAGCGATGGCAGTTGAGGTTTAAGCTTCAACAAGCTCTAATAATACAATAGTGTGTCAAGCTTGCAGCATAATGATTCTCGTTGTCTGCCATACTATGCTGGTACTTCCACCATGCTTCAGTAGCGAAGCGCGAGGGCTGATCTAGAAGGATCAGCCCTTTCTTGACGCCAATATCTCTTCTCGCTACTCTTGACTTCTCTTTTTTAAATCATTATCTAAGTTTTGAAAAAGCCTGCGAAGACTTTCTTGCCGATTTTCATAATCTTTACGGATTTTAGATTGTGCTTCAAGAATTTCTTGATTTGAATTCCCCTCTACGTTACTTAAATTATCTCTATAGGCGTTATACCTATCAAGTGTTAACTTTTTGAATGATTCTCGAGCTGTCTGGCGATATTCCTTTGCTTTTTCTTTATCTATGTAGTAGTTACTAGGGTATGGATCAGCTATTGGTCTCTGAAGTTCAGTAATACGACGACTAAAATCTGTTCCTTGCTTTTCTGTTTGTTTTTGTGTTTCACTACCTTGAGAGCTTGATGAATCTCCACGTCTTGGCATGATCACATTCCTTTCTGGATATGGGTAAAACGATTTTTACTGCAAGTATGATGCATTGCTATCTTCACTTTAATAGTAGCGTAGGAGGTATCGTTTGTCTATGCCAAGCTATAGACATCTATGAGACAAATTGGAAAGCTTGTTTTTAGCGCAACTATCGTTCACGGCATGAGGTCTCAATCCAGCTACTTATGATATTTCCTGATGAGACGATAATAACCTTGAAGGGGTACGGTAATTGCTGTAATTAAGTGGCACTACCGAGTCAAAAAATCAGGAGGCTAAATATCTATGACTTTAAAAGGTATTAATGTAATATTAGGGATTATAGTGGCATTCCTTGCTATACCAGATTTTTATTTGATCAGTATGTCTAATAGAACATTACCGAGGACTAATGTTATAATTGATGGAAGGATATTTCATGCTGAAGTGGCCGAGACACCGCAAGATTGGGAACGTGGTTTATCCAATAGAGCTTCATTGCCACAAAATAGTGCAATGCTTTTTGTATTTGGTCGTCCTGCCTATCATGCTGCCTGGATGAAGGATATGAGATTTCCTTTAGATATCCTCTTGATTTTAAAGCATAGAATCGTAGCACTGTATGAGAATGTGCCAGTTCCCATACCAAACCAATCTCTCCCATTATATGGTACTCATGTTCAATCTGACATGGCTTTAGAAATTAATGCCGGGCTTTCCCAGGAATACGCTTTTAGAAAAGGAGATATCGTTCAGACAAATTTCTGATTCCAACCACTACAAATGTGTAAAATGGATCCTCTTTGAGAAGTACTCTGATTTGGCGCAAGGTTTCCTATGATACAATAAGGTAGAGAGCACCAAGGTGTGTGTTTTCTATACCTATATCCCCTTGGAACTCAGAGAGGAGTAACATTTCATTATGCTTGAGCAGGGATCGACGGAGACAACACAGCCTGTTATCAAACAGGGTACACTCTTTGCCAAGGATGAGTTAGAACGTCTCACAGCCAAGCGTACGCAGTGGGAAGAAACGACCGTCAAAAAATCATTAGAACGCATCCCAGAATGCGATAATTTGATGACTACCTCCAGTATTCCTATTAATCGTGTCTACACTCCTGAAGACAACGCGGTACTGGATTATAGCCGTGATCTCGGATTGCCAGGTGAGTACCCCTACACACGAGCAGTCCAGCCCACAATGTATCGTGCCAAGCCATGGACAATGCGCATGTTTGCCGGGTTTGGTACCGCTGAAGATACCAATGCTCGCTTCAAATATTTGCTCCAGCAAGGGCAGACAGGCCTCTCGACTGCCTTCGATATGGCAACGCTTTATGGCTATGATACCGATCATCCGCTAGCTGCTGGCGAATTTGGCAAGTGTGGTGTCGCTGTTTCGTCGCTGGCCGATATGGAAATTCTCTTTGCCGACCTGCCGTTGGATAAGATCACTACTTCGATGACTATCAATAGTCCTGCCGCTGTGATCTGGGCTATGTATATTGTCAATGCTGAAAAATGCGGCTTTCCTATGCACAAGCTTGGTGGAACGCTGCAGAATGACATTCTCAAAGAATATATTGCCCAGAAGGAATTTCTCTTTCCGCCAGAGCCGTCTATGCGTCTGGTAGTAGACACTATTGAGTTTGGCACGCGCCATATGCCACGTTGGAATACTATCAGCATCAGTGGTTATCATATTCGCGAGGCCGGAGCAACTGCTGTACAGGAACTTGCTTTCACTATTGCCGATGGTCTAGCCTATGTAGATGCCGCACTGGCACGCGGTCTGAAAATCGATGAATTTGCCCCACGTCTCTCATTTTTCTTCGATGTCCACAATGACTTCTTTGAAGAGATTGCAAAATTTCGTGCAGGACGTCGACTGTGGGCTAAATTGATGCGTGAGCGCTACGGAGCCAAGGACCCACGTTCTTGGATGATGCGTTGCCATGCTCAGACAGCAGGTGTCTCCTTGACAGCGCAGCAGCCCGAAAATAACATTGTACGTACGACTATTCAAGCTCTTGCCGCAGTCCTTGGAGGTACAAATTCCCTGCATACCAATTCACTTGACGAGGCCTTGGCCTTGCCTACAGAGAAGGC
>CBJMBI010000433.1:0-3939 GCA_966427955.1 uncultured Ktedonobacterales bacterium | reverse complement strand
CGTAATGAACCTCGGATTACACCACAAAAGTGCCTTGATCACTGGAGCCAGTCGCGGACTGGGGCTCGCCATCGCTCAGGCTTTCGCTGCCGAAGGCTGCCGACTTGCCATCGCCGCACGAGGACAGGAAGCGCTTGAAGGTGCAGCACAAGCCTTGCGCCAAGCTGGAACTGAAGTATTGGCACTGCCTGCTGATGTAACCGTCCGTGCCGATCTGGTACACCTCGTCGAGGAAACCTTGCGTTGCTATGGCGAGATCGATATTCTCGTCCACAACGCCGGAGGAGCGAAAGGACAGGATGTCTTTGATACGAGTGAGGCAGACTGGCAGGAAGCACTGGCGCTCAATGTCACTGCACTAGCAACGCTCGCACAATTAGTTGTCCCGTCAATGAGGAAGCAGGGAGGGGGTCGCATTATCGCCATCTCCTCTATCTTCGGGCGCGAGTCTGGCGGCAGGATGCCCTATAACGCACTCAAAGCAGCCTCGATCAGCTTGACGAAATCGCTAGCTCGCGACCTAGCAAAAGACCGTATCCTGGTCAATAGTGTGGCACCCGGCTCTCTCATGTTTCCTGGCAGCTCATGGGAGCGCAAATTACACGCTGATCCGCAAGGCATAGGGCACTTTATGAAGAACGAGCTTCCTTTGGGACGCTTCGGGACTCCAGAGGAGGTAGCGGCAGTGGTCGTCTTTCTCGCATCGCCTGTTGCCTCGCTCGTGACGGGGGCATGTATCCCCGTCGATGGTGGGCAATCACACTCCAATATCTAGTAAGTGCCTTCTTGGTCGTCGTAAACGAAAGGTGTGATCCTTTCGCTTACAACGGCCAAGCATCCATCCAGCCATATACACAGAGGCTGATTACCTTACACATCTAGATTAATTTTCATTATTACTTCTATTTTTATATTTTACCTTTTTTCAAGCAGGTTGGTAAAGAAAAAATCCATCAAAGAGCGCAATCATAAGACATTTAGGCTACATTTTGGGTAAAAACATATGAATAGACATGGTCTGATATACAATAGCACAGAGGATTTGTTGAGGTTATGCAAAAAACTGCTCATCTACCAAATGAGGCGGATGACTGAAAGAAGTTTTTTCTTCTGGTGAAAATGGTTATCTGATTGCGATCTTAGGGGCATAGTCCCTGTCATAACCCGAAGTTTTTAGGTAGTGCGGGTCATATGACCCTAAATCAGATTACTAGCAAGGATCAACAAACATGAGTAGCAGGAATGATAGAGCGATAGCACGTGTACAAGTCAATCCCAGCGAGCGTTATCTGGACCAAGCGGATATTGTCATTATCGGTAATGGTATTGCAGGCCTAACGGCTGCTATAGAAGCCCGTCGGCACCTTCCAGATAGACCTATCGTTATGATTACAGATCAAATGCATCCTACTATTAACACCCCTGCACTCAAACAGTTTGCAGTAGCTAAACTGACCCGCGAACAGCTCTTGGCTTATCCAGCAGGAACAGAGAAGGTTGAGGGCATACGTGTTATTAATGCACATGTTGAGGAAATAAATGTTCAAGGCAAATATATAGGTCTCTCTGGCAATCGCTCCTTTGGATATAACTCACTCCTAATAGCCACAGGGAGTTCGCCAGTCGGATTGCCAGAGCACATACACGGACGAAACTTTGATGGCGTAATGACTCTGCACCGCTTGGAAGATTATTTAGATTTCCGTAGACGCATACCGGAAGTACGCCAAGCTGTTGTTATTGGTGGAGGGGTACATGCTTGTGAAACGGTCACAGGACTGCTCTACTGGGGTATCCAGACACATTGGCTCATACGCGGTAGAACATTTATGGGACGCATGCTAGATCAAGTTTCCTCGGACATGGTGCTCAATCACATACGACGAGCTGGAGCAATTATCCATACCCAGACTGAGATCCAGGGTGTTGTAGGTCGCATAGGAGCTGTTGCTGGTGTGGTTACTAATGATAACCAACTGATTCCCTGTCAACTCGTCTTGACGTGCACCGGTACCCAACCGGAGGCCACTCTGGCGAAATATTGTAGTATTCCAATGCAGTATAAGAAAGGCATTTTGGTTGATAGAAAGCAACGTACCAGTGTACGAGATATTTATGCTGCAGGTGATGTAGCAGCAGTGCATAATCCTCAGACAGGAACCCATGAGACTCGGGCTCTCTGGTATGCAGCAGTAGCTCAGGGGCGAATTGCTGGAGCAATGATGGCAGGGAATGATGAACCAGCACGCCAACCTTTAGGTGCGTCATGGCATGCCACGCATCTTGGCGAACTCTCCATGCTCACAGTCGGTGAGCCTCTCAATGAAGATAGCCGGGTAATGATTCTGACGGATACTAGTCAGGGAGGTTACCGTCGACTCGCCATTCTTGATGACCGTCTAATTGGTTATCTTTCCGTTAGTACAACTCAGCCGGATAGTCTGGCTATCAAGCACATTATTGATGAGGGTCACTCGGTTCGTGACTTGACGAATGCCCTGCTCAAAGGCAACTTTGATGCACGCAGATATCTCACGCAACAGAAATCTTACGCCGTCAAAAAGTGGATTACAGGACAATTGTCGATGCCTAATAGTGGAATCGATAGCGCACAGCCAACTCGTTCCCTGCCAGATACCAATCCGGTTGTGCCAGCAGTCGCCTCCTGGCAGTCTGGTATTTTATCGTCGTCGAAAGTTGCTAAGCTTCCCATTAAGCCGCAAGAAGAGCAACGCACCGTTTATGAAGAGGAACCCAGTGCCTTTTCGGGCAATCTCCCCGTTGTCTTTGGACAAAACAGGGCTCGTAACAGCTCTCTTTTCCTCAAGCAGAATATGACAAGTACTCCACAAGATGAAGCGCCTTTTGTTGAGGACATCGGCCCATTTACAGGTAACCTTCCAGCGATTCCTGATCAGGCCGCCAAGTCCCAGCAATATTCCACAGCAGATCGTCAAACGGGAGAGAGAGACTCTGCCAAGATGAGAACAACGAACAAGCTGTGGGCATACGCTGAAAATAGAGCATAGGACATTGGTCTGCTCACTAGTACCCTTCCGACAGTAACTCCATAATTTCATTGAGAAAGTTTGATTGTATAGTCCAAGATGGGAGTAGGATGAAAATGAGCTTGAAACAGATGCTGAAGATGTTCAAACCTAACCCTGTTATTTTGCATAAGACTAAGCCACAGGTTGAACAGGAGATACAGGCGTGTATTGGCTGCAATGAATGCTTACTAGCCTGTCCTGCCCTGGCAGAACCAATCACCATCGATGTACTAAACCGAGAAACCATTGCAGGGCCAATCTCTGCACCTGTAGAGCGTTTTACTCGTGCATGTTATCAATGTGGAGCTTGTGTCTCTCCCTGTCCAGTGGGTTTGCATCGCGATGCCATGATGATGTGGTTAAAGGTGCGTTTGCTTAAGGAAGAGAAGAAACTACAGACTGCGAGTTGGGAGAGATAGCAATGAAAATAATGAGCAAAAAAAGGTATCCTTGGCTGATCAGTCTATTGGCAACCGTGGGTATGATTGCTCTGGCGCTAGCTAGTTTGCTCATATACACTCATGTTAGTGATGATCGATCTCCATTTGGCCTAGCAGGCCTAGCCTATGGCATAGCAGGTCTGCTTTTCATGGGACTGGCTAGTCTAGCTTATACTCTCTTGCGACGCTCACGCGAACGTGTAGTGGGAGCACTCAATGCTTCTTTATACTGGCATATCAGCTTTGGAGTCATTGCTCTGTTCCTAATCTTCTTGCATTCCTTTGGTAACTTTGAGGCAATTTCTGGAACATATGCACTCTGTGCACTAGTTTCCCTTGTCATTAGTGGCCTCATAGGCCGAACATTGGATCATTTTCTGCCTCGATTGATTGCACGCGAGGTTGAGACAGCATTGACTGAGCAAGGAGATGATCGTCTCGAATTGCTC
>CBJMBI010000432.1:0-3947 GCA_966427955.1 uncultured Ktedonobacterales bacterium | reverse complement strand
CTAATTTTAGCTTACAAGAAATAGTGCCGGGTGTATTTGTTGCCCTAGGTGGTGTGTGTAACCGTGGCATCATCTATGGGCATCAAGGTATCTTGGTCGTTGATTCAGGGATAAGTGTCGCCGAAGCGACTCCCTTGCATGCAGCCGCACTGGAGTATTGCAAACAAGGATCGTTATCTCTTTTTAATACACATCCACATGGTGATCATGTTTATGGTAACCAACTGTTTGCTGATTATCCCATCATCGCTCATGAAGGGGTACGAGATAATCTCGTTGCCTCTGGTGAACAGACACTTGCTAACTGGAAGCAGAATCCCCAGATGACTCAATTTTTAAGTGATGTCACAATTACTCCGCCTACGCTCACTTTTGAGGATGAGATAACTGTGCATCTAGGAGATGTGGAGATTGAGCTTATCTACATGGGTGCTGCACATAGCCCAAGTGACAGTGTAGCTTGGCTTCCCCAATCGCGTACGTTGTTCACAGGTGATTTGCTTTTCAACACAATGGTTCCTGCTATGCCGCCGGGTAGTAACTCTGCTAACTGGATTCATGCTCTGGAATGTCTAGAGCAATTGGAACCTGAACATGTCATCCCCGGACATGGTCCGGTGCAAACGCCGACTGAACTGGCTAATTTACGTAACTGGTTCATCACGCTGAGATCTCTGGTTGGCGGTGCTATTGCAAATGGGTGGGATCGTGAGACTACTTTGACAAAAGTTGCTGCTGAAATCCAGGCAGTTGCTCCACGTGGAAACCAAGAGCGTTTACCCATGGCAATAGGCCAAGTTTACGCCGAATTAAGCACAACTCTTTAAGAGAAGAATATTCATTAGGAATGGATCTGTTTTTGCCTCCGTTCCGTATTAAGAAGCAGAGTGGCACAAGTTAGGGACTGTAGAGCGAGATCTTCTGGGATTTCGGGTGTCGCTCTTTTCTTTGCAATCATTAATGACTCTCATGCTTTGCTGATGCAAGTTAGGCATCTAGCATTCAGGACATGGTTCCTATAGAGGTTAGAATACTTCCCTTTGAACGTATTATGGTGTATCATTAATTGTATGGGTTTCCAAGGCTATCCGTCTCCTTTTCTCGGCGTTCGTGTCTCCGTTACCCGACATGTGGCGCTTTTAAGAAATTGTGATAACCTTGGAGATCTCTGATTTACTTAGGAAGGATTATAAGGGAAGCTTGCCCGCCCTTCTAGGGGGAAAAAGGGACAACTTTTTAGGAATATCTTGAGGAATGCTCGTTTGAGAGGAGAACATGTCATCAACTTTCTCAGGCTGATTGGATAGACCCTTTCAAGCAGTCTCTTAAGGAAGCAAAAAGTACTAGGTCTCTGATGATTGGCTGCAAACAGAATTTCTTCTTGTGTTATACTCCCTTCATGTTTTCAGAGAAAGACAAGGCGCTATTTGATGCCGCCATGGAAGGAGCTTACACTGGTTATCTAGATTATCCTGTATTTCTCAGCGAGGATGAAGTAACTCAGCGGGCTAGCCGTTACGCACAGCAGAATTGTGTAGAGGCCGATGCCGAATTGAGTGAAGCCTATCAGAACGGTTGGGTTGCTGGGTACTTGCTTGTCTGCGAATTCGCACAGGAAGATGAAGAGCTTATTAAAGAGCAAGTAAACGTCATCACATCTTCTTCACGTTCAAAGGCACTGCAATTGGTTGCCTCCTTGCTCAAGCAAGCTCTGGCAAAGCAGGTGATGTGAAGCTCTCCTTGGATATTCAATCCTCGACATTCAATCCCCAAATCTGACAAGCGGGCTCGATACTGATCGGGTCCGCTGTGGTCTCCCACTCTCCTACTCTCCTACTCTTTCACACTTGCATTCATTCCCAAATAGATCTGTTCCTCCTGTCCATGGCATCCTGATATCCATTCCCAATGCAGAGGTTTTTCTATTCGCTTGAGCGAAATCCACAGCAGCTTGCAGTGGGTTCTTTAAGTGCTTTATAATTATGAATATTTATTCTGGTATTTGACACGCAAGCTAGTTGGCAAATACTGCTAGTGATCTCTTTTAAGAATGCAAGTAGGAAAGGAAATTTAATGATAACAATGTCCAAAAAGCATCCAACTGTAACCTGGTTAGGGATGTTTCTGACCATGATCGTAATTTGCCTATTGAGTGCGTGCTCAAATTCTAGTGTGCCTAGCCAAACGTCGGGTATAGGGACTGGTAACACTCTTGCTACTAAAGATACAATTATTACCCCTGGAACTACAAATGTAGGATCAGTATCTTTCATTGGCATACGTATGCTAGATAAATCAAATGGTTGGGCATTAACCACATCTTCCATATTGAAAACTTCTGATGGGGGAATTCACTGGAAGAATGTTACCCCTGCTAATACAGTACTCAGTCAAATGGCTAGAGGTGATTTTCTGAGCGAAAAATATGCATGGATTGTTAATGCGTCACAAGACAATACGATCAGTGTTCTAAGAACAAGTGATGGTGGGCAGAGCTGGCAAAGTGCGACCATTGCTGACCCAAACTCGGAAATCGTTGATGTCCCACACTTTTTAAATACACAGGAGGGTTGGCTGGAGGTGACTCCAGGAGGGCCAGGAGCTGGTAGTGAAGGGGTGGACATTTTCCATACGATAGATGGTGGAAAAACCTGGAACAAGATTGCCAGTTCGGGACAGTCTGCAAGCGGTTTACCAAATGGCGGTTTGAAATCAGGTATCTCTTTCAAAGATGCCAAAAATGGCTGGGCAACAGGTGGTGATGCCACGCCCAATAGTGTCTGGTTATATGCAACTCATGATGGTGGCCAAACATGGCAGAAAGTCACATCTTCCTCCTTCTACCATTTACCGGATTGGGGAACTACTCAGAATACTAGCTATTCCTACCACACTACTTCCCCTGTCTTCTTTGGCAATGATGGTTTCTTGCCCATACAGATTAACGGGCAACTAGATAATAATACTCGGGTAAGTGGTTTTATCATTTACCATACGGCCAATGGTGGTCAAGGATGGGCACCTCCGGCACCTGGTATAGACGCGCTCGCAAAATTTATGACGGATGATCTCTATATGGTGGATCCACAGCATGCATGGGCATCCGATACAAATAGTGGTGCATGTTATGCTACGGCGGATGCTGGTAAGACTTGGCAAATAGTAGCCGATGTAGGACAGGTGAGAGCCTTTAGCTTCGTTGATGCTTCCTACGGCTGGGCTATTGGTGACCAGACGCTGCAACACACAACAGACGGTGGCAAAACATGGCAAAAGCTAACCTACTCAATTCAATGAGTGCGTGATTCTATAGCCTTTTTGGTAGTAGATTGTATGAGGTCAGTGTTCTTCCTGCATAGACACTGGCCTCTTTTCTTACAAAGAATCTCTTTGTCTGGTTTTCATTGCATTGGAATATCTGTCTTGCTGCGGTATACTGTATATATAATCACTCTTTAAAACACGCTATTAGCTAGCGACTAGAAAAGAAGGAAGTTTTGGGAAACTCTATAAACTTTAGAAAGGCTGTCATGGCGTTACTATTAATTTCCTGTGGAATGCCTTTAGGTGTCGTACTTGGTTTTTATGCTAATCCTATCCCTCGTGGGTTTGATACCCTTGCTGTTCTAGAGGTGACACTGACTATTGCAATAGCTGCATTATCTGTTATTGGAGCTTTCATTGTAGTTACTACATGGAATAATATTGAGGAAAGGACAGCAAAAATTACTGGTGAATATGAAAAGAAACTTGAAAAGGCGAAAAAAGAACTCAGTGAGAAAGTAGAGAGTATTCTGAGGGATATCCAATATGCTAAAATAGAAGTAGATGATATCAAGCAGATAACGTCTGGAATAGATAGAAAACTTATGGAGACTCATAAACAACATGTCAAATCTGAAGCCTCTTCCTCTCGTCGGAAGTAGAGTTCGCTCTAGTCAGTGCAT
>CBJMBI010000431.1:0-3948 GCA_966427955.1 uncultured Ktedonobacterales bacterium | reverse complement strand
TGCTTGGATAAAGGATCTGGAAAAGCCCTCTGGCATGACTACCACCAATAGGAGTACTATTGACAGCATTAGGGTTGAGCGAAGATTCGCACATGGCAATTCTTAATGCTGCGGGTGCATCAGCACCAAATACCTCATTAATGATGGCTCTTGGCGAAGCGCTATCCGAAGGCGCTGCAGTTGTATAGGGCTGTGCCGAAGGAGCCTTGAATGGCACCGAAGCGGCCTGAGAATTCGGCAGACAAATAGTCTGGCCTGTATAGATCCAATTTGGATTGGCGATATTGTTGTATTGTGCAAGTGCTTGCCAGGTGGTTCCATGGCTCATTGCAATGCTACCCAGGGTCTCACCGCTCATGACCGTGTGTGCCTGATTGCCTGCTGGACATGATGGATCAGCGAAGACACTGGTTAGTGATTTGCTTAAGGTATTGCCAAATAGCGCAACAGTACAAACTGTCATCACAAGAAGATGTCCAGTAATTATGCTAACTGCACGATGCTGACGAAGATAGTGTGTAATATTATGCTTGTAAGGCATAAACAAAATTGCTTTTCCTTTCTTAATAGCTCCTAGGCCTCTGAGAGGCTATGTTAAAAGGTTTTAAGATTGGTATCTGAAATCCCTCTAGCGTGATCCCAGATACTTTGTGCACAGCCTCTGAATATCAAATCCCGATTATCAGTGCCCATTCAGAGAGCGGCTCTGACCAATCAAATGTTCAGTACTCTTGAGGACTTGATATGAAAATGTCTATCAGCTACATCGATAGGAGCTGATCAGATAGTATCACATCTATTTATGAAACAATCTGAAGTGATCTGAAACATAGGAGAAATTAACTATACAGTAATGAGTAATCCTCTTCGATTAATAGTAGAGTTTAGGTGCGATCTGGAGGTCCGAGATATGGGAAAATGATACAAAAGAACCCGCCGCTGCAAACCGACTGTGCGCAGAGGCGGGTTCTTTTGTGATAGCGATCAGGGCCTACAAAGTCACTTCCCGCCGCGATACCGATTAGTAATTGGCAAACGGCGATCACGACCAAAGGCACGTGGGGTAATCTTGACTCCCGGAGGTGCCTGGCGACGCTTGTATTCACTGGTATCAACCAAGCGCATAACACGTTCAACCGTTTCACGTCTAAAACCCATAGCCAACATCTCGTCAAAGCTACGATCATCCTCAACATAAGCTTGTAGAATTGGGTCTAGTTCGTCGTAGGGTGGCAAACTATCAGTATCTTGTTGATCTGGACGTAGTTCGGCAGAAGGAGGTTTGTCAATGACCTCTTGCGGAATAACTGGTTTATCTCCAAGAGTGTTGCGATACTTGCATAGTTCGTAGACCAGAGTTTTTAAAACATCCTTCAGGACAGCGAAACCGCCAGCCATGTCTCCGTAGAGTGTGCTATAACCAACCGCCATCTCAGATTTATTGCCGGTCGTGAGTACAAGTGAGCCATACTTGTTAGAGATAGTCATCAAGATATTTCCTCGAATACGAGCCTGCAAATTCTCAGCCGCTAGACCAGGATCTTCCTTACCCAATGCAGGTTCCATCATGTGCAGTGACATGCGGAATGTCTCTTCAATAGGGATCGTCAGGTAACGAATGCCAAGATTTTCTGCTAGGCGCTGAGCATCACTCTTACTGTGCTCTGATGAGTAGCCGGAAGGCATAGAAATACCTGTAATATTCTCTGATCCTAATGCATCTGCTGCAATCACAGCTACTAGTGAGGAGTCTATCCCACCAGAGAGTCCGATGGCTACCTCTTTAAATCCATTTTTGTGGATATAATCACGCGTACCCAATACCAATGCTGCGTAAATCTCTGCAAGTTGCTCCATATGTGGTTCTATTCGCTGTGGTGCTGCTAGGACGACTGGAGAAGGATTGTTAAGTGGTTTCAGCGGGCTGGTAGCAACAGGAATAATTGGTACATCATCAATATTGATGCGCCAGCGCTCCTGGCGACGACGGGGATCATGCAGTCGTGAGCGGAATACAGAAGCAGTATCTAGGTCTACAATGAGCATATCTTCCTCGAAATATTTGCCACGTGCAATCAGTAGCCCCTGCTCATTAAATACCATACTCCCACCATCAAAGACCAATTCATCCTGTCCTCCTACCATATTGAGGTAGGCAATGATCAATCCATTATCGGCAGCGCGTGTGGCAATCATCTCTTCACGAACAGTTCTTTTTCCGCTATAGTATGGAGAACCATTGATATTGATGATGACCTCGGCACCAGCATGAGCCTGTCGTGGAAGTGGGCCTGTGGGATACCAGATATCTTCGCAAATATTAATGCCTACATGAATGCCGTGGATGAGGAAAACGGGAGACTTGTTTCCAGCTTGGAAATAGCGATACTCATCGAATACTCCATAGTTCGGTAGGTAATGTTTGTGATAGACTCCTGCTAGTTTCCCTTCATGGATAACTGCTGCAGCGTTATAGATATCATGGTCACGATCAACAAAGCCGATGATGGCTGTGAGCCCTGGAAAATCTTTACTTGCCTCAATGATTTCGTCAAGTTTGCGGAGATTGGCTGCCACAAATCCCGGTTTGAGTAGTAAATCTTCAGGAGGGTAGCCAGGCAAGGCAAGTTCTGGGAAACAGACTAGATGTCCTCCAGCTGTATAGGCTTGCTGCATGGAGTCGAGAATCTTATGGGTGTTGCCTTCCAGATCACCGACAGTTGTATTGACCTGGGCAAGTGCGACACGTAGCGGTATGATATTCATAAGAGTATCCTTTCCTTGGTGGTAAAATGACATTCAGTCGAGAGTATTTGCAAAGGGGTTGTTTCTATGCCATATCTTTTTCCGACAGAATCTACTGTAGGAGCTTTTTTGTTTCTTACTGTTCCTTTTCTGCTTATAATTTATCTGGGTTTTCTGCTATTTATCCGTCCTCCGAAGAGGGTCTTGCTGGCTTCTCTGCTTGGCGGGATAGTTGTGGGCCTAGTCAATTTGCTTGTTGATAGTGTAGCATACTATGCTCACTGGTGGTATTATAACCTTAAAGAGTTAGTCTTGCATGTGCCTCTGCCATTTTATATTTCTCCTGCTCTCATTTTTGGTAGTCTCACGTATCTCTTGATCTGGCGTTTCAAGCATGGACGATCACGTTGGTTTTCACTTTTGCTACTGATCGGAGTGCCATTGTTTTGCATTATACGTGATGTCTGGGGTGGGCTAAGTCATACTGCATACCAAGAGTGGAACAATGGATTGGTTGCCACTCTAGTCACAGTTGTGATGTGGGTTGTTGCTTTCTACGTTGGTTTTTGGCTGTTCTGGCGCACAGCTGCACATATCAAACCTGAGATTGTACAAGAAGAACCAACTGTTAGATAGGATTGACACAAAAGAATTTCTGGTTTATTCTTGCATAGAGTAAGGGCGATGTTATGTAAGAGAGAGGCGAAATGTGAGTATGGTAGCACGGAGAGATAATTGGATGTCTTTAGAGGACTTTCTAGCTCTAGATCGGGAGTCCTTGGATCAAAAGTATTATCCCCTGCAACAGAAAACGAGGATCGTGAAAGGAAACGTTTTGAGTATCTGGAATGGCCTTCTATTCAAGAGTATGTTATGATTAGTCAAGATATCCAACGGGTAGAAGTGTTCTCAAGAAAAGGTGCAATGTGGCTATATCACTTCTATAAAAAAGGAGATACAGCAGAATTGAAAAGTATAGATGCATCATTTCCTATAGATAGACTCTATAGACTTGCCATATCATCTGATATAGAATAGGAGTTAAAAATTATAATAAAGTATTCGTTTGTTGAAGTTGAAAAGGAGAAATAAGATCCATGGGGTTTCCTCAGGAAGAGTTAACCGCGAAGCTTAGCGAAATGAACAAAAGTACGGTCTTGGATGTAATGGGTATTAAGCTGAGCGAAGCTACTAAAGACAGAG
>CBJMBI010000430.1:0-3962 GCA_966427955.1 uncultured Ktedonobacterales bacterium | reverse complement strand
TCTGTTGCTTGAAGATCTCCAATGATGGCGAATTCCTTACGTGGCGAAATGGCAAGATCCAGTGCTCCTAAAGCATGCCCAAAGGCCAGAGGATGTTGTACCATCACATCGGCAATCGATTGGAGATACTCGTCGGCTCGTTGCTGATACTCAGATGAGCCGCTGAAAGTTGCTAGTCGTAGAAGAACGTCTATAGCAGTGCTGTTGCCTGCTGGGATGGCATTATCCATGATAGTCTTGGGACGGTTAATTAGCGTCTCGTGGTCTTTACCTGTATCGAAAAAGCCACCATGTTGCTCATCTGCGAACAGGTCAATTGCTTGATCCATCAGAGCACGCGCTTCTGCAAACCAATGGATATCAAAGCTAGCTTCATAGAGAGCAAGCAAGCCATCAGCCAGGAAGGTATAATCTTCCAGATAGCCATTGAGTCGAGCCTGACCATCTTTATATGTGCGTAACAGCCGTCCATTCGGTCGCAATTGGCTCAGTAAGAAAGTAGCATTATGGATAGCCACTTGCAAGTAATCTTGGCGCTTGAGATAACGTGCAGCCTCGGCAAAGCTACGCAGCATCAATCCATTCCATGCGGTAAGAATTTTCTCATCGCGTCCCGGCTTGACGCGCCTTTCGCGTACGGCAAACAGTATCTCCCGGCTACGTTTGAGAGAGGCTTGGAATTCCTCCAAAGTCATTCCAAAGCTATCAGCTATTTTCTGCGCATCTTGTTTCACATGCAAGATATTCTTGCCTTCAAAATTTCCTCGATCTGTGATGTCATAGCAATGCATGAAGAGTCTGGCATCTTCAGGAGTCAGTTCGTGCGAAACTTCAGCCGGTGTCCAGAGGAAGAATTTGCCTTCTTCACCTTCGCTATCTGCATCTTGGGTCGAATAGAAGCCACCTTCAGGTGAGGTCATCTCACGAACAATATAGTCTAAGGTTTCTTCTACAATGCGACGGTAGAGTGAATTGCCTGTGACCAGATATGTGTGTAGGTAGATGCGACTGAGGAGTGCATTATCATAGAGCATCTTCTCAAAGTGGGGAACTAGCCACGTATCATCAACAGAATAGCGATGAAAGCCTCCTCCAAGCTGGTCGTAGATCCCTCCATGTGCCATATGCGTCAAAGAGAGTTCTACCATCTCTAGTTCAGAGGGACTGCTCTGTTCCTGTGGAGGAGAGAGTTCTCCGGCACGTTGGTGTAGATGAACACGTAAGAGGAATTCGAGTGCCATCGTGTTAGGAAACTTGGGAGCAGTGCCGAAACCTCCATTGACTGTATCAAATGCTTCTGTCAACTTTTGGCTAGCTGTAAGCAGCATAGAGAGTTGTGGCGCACCAAATAGATTGTTGCCCTGAGAACGTAGTGGGACGTCACTGTGTTGTTTGAGGAGATCAGCAAGCTGTGTGGCCTGTTTTTCGACCTCTGCTCTCTGCTCTTGATATACCTTAGCCAGACTTAGCAGAATCGATGAAAAGCCAGGCATTCTTGTATTACCACCGTAGGAGCGGTCCTGTGGAGGAAAATAAGTGCCACCGTAGAAAGGTCGCCCATCAGGTGTAAGAAAAACAGTCATTGGCCAGCCGCCGTGTTGTGTCATAGCCTGGACTGCCTGCATGTAGACAGTATCGATATCTGGGCGCTCCTCGCGATCAACCTTGATTGGAACAAAATACTGGTTCATGATGGCGGCAATCTGCTCATTCTCAAACGATTCTCGTTCCATCACATGACACCAGTGACAGGCAGAGTAGCCCACACTGAGTAGAATAGGCTTATCCTCTTGTTGTGCTTTTTGTAATGCCTCCTCGCCCCAGGGATACCAGTCAACAGGATTGTGGGCGTGCTGCAACAGGTAAGGGCTTGTTTCATATATGAGGCGATTAGTATATTTATATTGGCTTGAATGCTGTGTTTCTGACATCCTTTACTTCTCCATCTATCACAAAACTCTGTTTTGGTTCACTAGGCATTGTACGACACAAATGGCCAAATTATGAAACACAGCATCTCAAAAAATCTGTGGAATGAGTCTGCGATGAGAGAGGCTATCGCGTTCTTTTAAAATTGCACTTCTAAAAAAAATGTCATGAATTAAAGAGCATGTAAAAATTGTCCCTCGAGTCGACTAAAAAGAGGGCAATTTATCTGGTATCATTAAAAAGGGTAACTTATGGTTGGTAGATATTCCACGATCAGGAGAATTCCTATTAGCATCATTATCATTTACTTTCTTTTGAAAAAAGGAAGTATATTTGATTCTGAATTCGATAGGTTTGCTATTCTAGCTTGGCTAGAATCCATGTAATTATTGGATAAGCAATCGTGAAAAATGCAGGAGGGAAAAATGACAAATTTTAATTTTGAAAGGTTTGAATTGCAAGATCTTGCGATGGATATAGGACCGAAAGACTCATTGTCAGGGGATGGTCAATTAATAGGCCCATTTGGTTCAAGGCAATCTGTTCAGAAAAGCTATGCTGATGCATATGAAAAAAACTAATGCAAAAAAAACAATCAAAGAAGAGGAGAAAACGCACCGAGACTTTGAAAGAAATTTAAATAAATTGGCACTCTTTGCATATGAGGCCGAACAAGGCATTAAAATGCTAGAAGATGGACAAAATCCTTTCCTGGAAGAAGTGGATCAATTATTGCAACAGATGAACAGGCCCAATCCCTTTCTAGCAGAAAGTAGATCAACTATTTCAATAGAGGAGATGGTAGAGTAGGATCCATACGTAGCGAAGCAGCTAGAATATTTGTGCCGATGGAACCCGGTCAGGTAGCCACCCGACCGGGTTCTCTGCTGTAGGGCATGACTACCTGTCCCACTGTTGTAAGCCTTAGGAATTTCCTAATGAGATATACTGACACATAGGAAGGTACCTTAGTACTGTTTGCACAGTTTGGTTGTCATCACACTCGTTACCACAAATAGGCATATACTGATGTTAGTAGAAAAGGTTAGGGATTCGAAGCCATTTCTTGGACAACCTTGTAGTCAACGATGGCTATGACCCATAACTACTACCTGAACATAAAACTTGCAGATAAATAGGGCACATGCTAGAATTGCTCAGCAAGAAGCGGAGAAAAGGAAAGCCTTACCAAACCTGTGGCATAATCGAGAGGAGTGTAAATTGGAAGAAAATACTCGCAAAAGCTGGTTGTGGCGTATTTTGGATTTCATTAATCCGTTGCGTGATCCCAGTCTGACTGTGGCGGCTGTACTAACTTTCGTTGAGGAAGCGGGACAGCTTGACTCCTGGTACTCGATTATCTTGATTGCATTTGTTAACTGGTTAGCTGTCAGAGGTGTAGTCTGGTTAATTGTCAATTTTACGTTTGCTTCTATCTTTATTGGGCGTCGTGTTTGGTGGGCGATGCAGCATCCGCGTCTCGCTTGGCGTCTCCTGGATGCTATTGGGCATGAAGAGATTGTCATTGGTAATATGCCTTCTCTCTCTGAGAGTATTGTATTGCAAGATGGTACGGCCATCATGAGTCCTGATCTTGGAGCCAGTGGCATTCACGTTATTGGTGAGTTACCAGCAGGTACGCAACTACCAATGCTTGGTATGCCTGGAATGCTTGGTAGTACACAAAATGCTCCCCAGTCTTCTTTCAATACAAACGGTTTTTTCCCTGGGGCTGACACATTTGCAGGTAATAGCTATAATGGTCAGCCGGCGATGGACTTTCCTCAAGCTGGCCGCAACGGTTTTATCAGCTCACAAAGTACTGATGGGTTGCCTCAAAGTTTTCCACAGCGCTCCACTCAAGAGGAGGAACGCTTGCGAGAGCAGCTCGAAGCTATTTCACATATGCTAGAGGACTGGATACAGTTCACCGAGGAAAAATGGCGCACTGTTAGCGATAGTCAACTGGGTTGGAAAGCTCTCCATGGTCGCTGGAGTAACTGGGATGATATCTTTCAGGATGTATATGCTGC
>CBJMBI010000429.1:0-3963 GCA_966427955.1 uncultured Ktedonobacterales bacterium | reverse complement strand
GTTGGACTAGGCACAAGCGTTGGCCGTGGGCTAGGTAGAGGTGTTGGACTAGGCACAAGCGTTGGCCGTGGGCTAGGTAGAGGTGTTGGACTAGGCACAAGCATTGGCCGTGGGCTAGGTAGAGGTGTTGGACTAGGCACAAGCGCTGGCTGTGGGCTGGGTAGAGGCGTTGGACTAGGCACAAGCGTTGGCTGTGGGCTAGGTAGAGGCGTTGGCATTAGAGTGGGATCAGGAATTAACATAGATACAGCTGTCGATGTCGGCACCTGATCAGGTATCGTCTTCCCGACTTGCACAGTTACCACTCCAGACGGGCCTTGCGTGGGCAAAGCGCTTGCAATGAAGCCAAAAACAGCACCTAGTAGCAAAAGACTAATAAATACGCCGCCCCCAATAGCAAACCTTTGCTTATTGCTATGCCCTAAATACCATCGCCACAGACGGTCATGCGGCTCTTGTGATAGCAATGAGCCATGTAAATGTGAGTCACGTAGCCTATATGTGTCAATTACAGGGCCAGAACTACCATCACGCTGTGGAACCACTACCAGTAAAGAATATGGCCTATTTTGTGGATGCCGGTACCCGTCATGGGGGTTTTGATCTGAGTTTGAGGAAAATTCTGCATATCGTTCTAGCGCCGTATGCTCATATAGATCATTAGGATTCATAAATCTGTCCTTCCATTCGACAAGCTAGAAAGTTTTGGGAGTTGACTACCCGATAGAGAGATCCGGTTCAAAAGAACGAACCAAGGTCTCTCGCCACATCAGATGAGTTCCTGCTGCTGATATAGGATCTTGCCACATACTGATAAAAGTAGTACTTAACAAGAGGAAATTGCTTGTCGA
Organism: uncultured Ktedonobacterales bacterium; assembly: GCA_966427955.1. Lineage (GTDB taxonomy): Bacteria > Chloroflexota > Ktedonobacteria > Ktedonobacterales > Ktedonobacteraceae > DASYAN01. Next base: position 3,112 of record CBJMBI010000429.1, on the reverse strand, counting down.
TTTTGATAATTGATGATTTTAATTAATCATCCTTAGAACCTCTACAGCCATGCTCACCTTGGCAACCTACCAATTCATTAAGTAAATTGAATAAGTCACTGTTATCTCTCACATTCTTCACTGTTTTGTCTCCATCCTGATGACCATCTGCATTTGACTTCACCTGCAATAAGTTTTGACAATCAATTGCATTTTCTATTACCTGATATCCTTTAGTCGTAGGATGCATGTCTGGTCCCAGAGGAGGAGCACTGCACATCCATGTATAGCTGCAAAGATTTGTATTAGGAGTTGTAGATCCACCAAAAGCACCAAAGATATCTACTAGAGTGCCAAATCCTTGCATATCATGTGCTAGATGTTCATTAAGAGTCTGTATAGGTAAAAGCGTATTTGGACAGGTATTTTGAAATGGGTCATAGTAATTTAACAGCACTAAGTTGCCAGTGCTCTGCCCACTGTTATCTATGAGCGCTGCATGCAACTGTGGTAAAATGGTCTGAGTTAAATTCTGATCCATTGTCTGTAAATCAGTTCTAAAAAGGTTCATATCAACAGTACAAACTTTATTCTGTACATTAATGTTCATATGGCCTAACATATCATTTGCACCGATGTCAAGCGTAACGAGACTTGCCAGCCCCGTCGGAACCTGATGTAAATCGGCCAGAGCTGCGGCCAACTGTGATTTTAAGGGATAAGAGCATTTCCCCCCGGAGATAAAAGTGCTCGTAGTTTCGCCAGGACATCCCAGGTTTACATGACTCGTAACTCCCTGGCTTTGCAGAGCCGTGAAGAGGTCATCAACATACCCATGAGTATGGTCATCATTGGGCTGAAAACCATAGGCAAGTGAGTCACCTAAGGCTAAATAATGCGTGATGGGTAACTGTTGACTCTGATGATCTTGCAGTGAAATAGTTAACAGGTTTTGCTTACGGAGCCTCAGTGGTTTGTCATATGACGCTGCTAAGGTCGGAGATACATAACAAACAATCAAAAAAAAGGCTAATATGAGTGACATAATGACATGCCTACGCAGAGATAGCATACAAACATCTCCTTATAACATTAAAACTTTGAAAGCTAAAAAAGAAGCGTTATCTAAAAACTTCCTTATACATCTCATAAAGTTCTTTGTCTGATCTTTCTCCCTTGAGCAGAACTGGGAGAAACCATCCAAGAACTGACAGGCATTAACAACTTTGATGCTCTTTAAGAAATTAATCTGGATATTCTGAGTGTAGCCATATCCAGATTTATTAGTTAAAATGTCATCAACGTTGGCCCCTTGTCTCAGAAATGTCATCTAGAGGCTTTGGAGAAATTCGAGGTCACGGCTCTTCTTTAGCTTTCTAAAAGTCAGTTTAGGAGATTTTGATCCCCTTCTCTAGGGGGAAACAGGGACAAATGTCCCTTTTTACAAATGTCTCTACAAGTACGTTTCACATCACCACATTATGAAACACTGAAGCTCGTAGAACTTGTAGCTGACTGCCCATCTGCCGATGACGCCGTTACTGTCGCTGTAGCTGTACCTCCACATTTCTTATCTGGTGTCCAATTCAACGTATAATTTCCTGTTGAATCAGCATGTTCAGTCTTCTTCGTGCTTTGACCACAATAGTTGAGGTCAATGGTGATCGTAGCACCAGGAAGAGTGCGCACATTGATTGAAGCAGAGCCATCAGTTGCGGTACTCGAAACTGAGAGGGAGAGTGACTGTGTAGATGATTGACTGGATGTAGACCCAGACGCAGACTCTCCAGAATCGGAGCCGGGTGCTGGCTTGGATGTTGGGGTTGAGACTCCTGTCTGAGTAGGCGATGAGTTACCGCATGCCGCAAGAGCCAGAATAGCCATGATGCTTATGAGAATTAAAAAAACTCTAGTTTTCATTTATCCATCTCCTTGTTAATTGTTAATTAAGTATTCCTAATCACATTTCTATCGGGAAAAACATGCGTTCCGGACCCTCCGAAAATGAGAATACTCCCGTTATTACACTTTCTAAGGTGACGGTTGGTAACAACAGCATCCAGATATGGTACGAACATCCTGCATGCTACCCCCTGCTCATCTAAGCTTCAGTAATATAAACGCGGCTTGGCTGGCATATTTTCCTACCAACTAAGCCCTTTTCTTCTGTTAGGCACAGGCGATAGATTAAAGAAATAGCTCCTCAGCTTGCAATTTGAGGAGCTTGTTTTGAATGCGACCTTCAAAGGATTGATTACTTTTCAAAAGAATGAAAAGTGTGGCTAGGAACCAATCTCATAGTTGACCTCGATCTTATCGTCATCAGTTCTTCTTATAGTAATGCTTGTAACTTGCTTTCCACGGAAAGCCTCCGGATGCTGGCTTAGCAGGTAAAATTTGGACTTAGCTGTAGCAGTTTTTTTCATGACATTAAATTCATTGCTACCAACTTTAAATGTCTTTTCCTGGTCTGCTCCAAGAAGAACCTCTGTCATATTTTGAGTGCTTTCACTGACAACATTCTTTCCATACCAGCTTTTCAGATCAAATTGAGAAATATCTTTTCCAGCTTTCTCCAGAACTAATTGTAACTGGTTATAAATAATATCTGAGAAATACCAACTTTTTGTAGAACATTTTTGATTGTTAATTCCTATGATTTGCCCCTTGTCTACATCGATTATATTTTGGAAGAATCCTGAGCCACGCTTAGCGGTGGATTCTACAAAGAACCTCCCATTGCCTTCATCTACTATTTTTGTTTTGAAGTCATTTTTGAACTTATGTTCTTCCAGAGAAGTTTCAAATGCTCTCTTTCTAGCTTCACACTCTTTTATGCACTTATCAGCTTCAGCAAAATTTGCCTCTTTCAACGAGTACGCAAGTCTCCCATGTAATTCTCCCATCTCTCGTTTATATGTGGAAAAAGCATTTTGTAATCCTATTTTGTTTACTTCTTTTTCAATTTTCCTAAAGTTCCCAATAAAATCCTTAAAGTGCTTAGCAATGCTTCCTTCCAATTTTTCCTTTGAATAGTGATCGTGGGACTCTTGAGAATGATCTACGAGACCAACCTCATGAACCCGCTGCTCCTGACTAGCGACTATAGACTGGGAGGGCTCTGCTTCACTCT
>CBJMBI010000428.1:0-3967 GCA_966427955.1 uncultured Ktedonobacterales bacterium | reverse complement strand
TTTCGATATTAATGACTATCTCAATCTTTCTTCAGACTCCGACCATGAGTCAGACCAGAGAGATTTCTTGGAGGCTCATGGACCAGCAAAAAGCACTCCTGCTCAATCATCAATTGTTTGTGATACTGGCTTGCACGATACAAACTCTCCCAGCGATGCACAGTCACTACAAGCCTCTGGGAGGGTTGAGTGCTTCCCACTTGACACATGCGTTAGGGAGACAGGACAAATCAATTATTGTTTGTATGATGGGTTTCTTTTCCCTCTAGAAGAAAACCATTTGATGGGGACTACCAACTTTCTCACATCGCAAGAATATAAAAATTATCAAAGTGGTATCAAAAAGCGTTCAGATAAGAGGACCCCACAAGAGGATTTAGCAGTGCAAATTCATCACAGAATTGAATTTGAGATGATACGCTTTATACAAAGCAACATTCAAAGAGGAAAATTTTCGATGAAGCCCCACGAGAGACAAGGGTTCGTATTGAATCTTTACAGCGGAAATCGATTTCTTGTTGAGATTAAGGACCTGGAAGACTATTTAAAAATAGTACGTCAAGATCCGCGATACAAAGCCATTTATGGGAGTGAAGAGGAAAATTGGCGATCTGATCAAACAATGGCAGCAGCTCATGTATCCTCCCCTTTTGAAGCTCAAAAAGCAGACCCAAGTCGCCAAGCCTTTGACCATCTTGGGGTTGACTCTGATGTGAAGTTCCATGAGCATCCTGATCAGACGCAAGATACTAGTTCTCAAAGCCTTCCAGAGATCCAACAATCGTTTGCCGTTCACTATCCCACTGAACCTTCCAGATCCCAGCAGGCTGATGCGAGAGAACAAGATCAAATTGAGCAAATACAGAATGCTCTGATGCAACAGTATGAAGTACAGAGTCAAGCAGGCCAGAGTGATCATCTAAAAAGAAATGCAGAAGAAATCATGAAAATCCAGAAAAGTTATCGAGAGCATAAGGAAATGCAAGGTCTTTATGAAAACGAATACATAGCACAATCATTTCTTAACAGTTTACCTGATAAATATAAGCAAGAATTAGTGATATATTGTACTACTGGAGTAGGTAGCAATGATGCAAAACAAATCTATCGCCGATGGCGTGAACTATATGGAGGTAATTAAAGATGATATTGAGGACAATTTGAGAAAAAATGCAAAGAGATACTTAAACAACACGGCTATTTATAGGATTAGCCAGAAACGCTGGATACTTTCCAAAAGGAGAGTATTGGCTTCAGTAACATTTTCATTTGAGTGGGCACGGAATGTAGTATATTGGTGAGAAAGATACACTTTACCCATGAAGAATTGAGAGAAGAGAACTATGAAAGTAGTAATTATCGGAGCCAGCTCGGCTATTGCCTATGAAACCGCAAAGTATTTTGCCTATGACGGAGCAGATCTATTCCTGGTCGGTCGGAGCGCTGAGAAATTAACTACCATAGCAGCTGATCTGAAAGTGCGTGGTGCCAAGCGGGTCGAAACATATGTGTTGAATCTATGTGAGTTGGATCGGCACCAGGAAATGTTCGAGCAAGCTCTCTCCTCACTGGGCAAACTGGATATGTTATTGATTGCCCATGGCACGCTAGGAGACCAACGCAAGTGTGAACAGAGTGTAGCTGAGACGATGCAGGAATTGCAGACCAACTGCCTCAGCATTATCTCACTATTAACCATTAGTGCCAACTATTTCGAGCAGCAGCGGCATGGTTGTATTGCTGTAGTCAGCTCAGTCGCAGGAGATCGTGGGCGTAAGAGCAACTATGTGTATGGGACAGCAAAAGCAGCGGTGAGCGTATTCCTGCAAGGACTACGCAATCGTCTTTCCTCAGCAGGAGTCTCTGTAGTAACGATCAAGCCTGGCTATGTGGCTACTCCGATGACCGCTCATCTGAAGACAGGGTTGCTGACTGCAAGTCCACAGTCGGTTGGGCATGGTATTTATGAGGCCATGAAGAAAGGTAAAGATGTGGTCTATCTACCATGGTTTTGGCATCCGATCATGTTTGTGATCAGGAGTATTCCCGAGAAGATCTTCAAGCGGCTCTCACTGTGATGAATGCCTCAATGTCTATAAAACTTATTTATTGCATACGCGAAGAGGATGATCCCGATACAGCAAACATAATACCTCCTCCAATGATGCACACCAGACCCAATCCTCCCAGCATAAGGATTAAAGCTGTCAATCCTCCATTGCTTTTTGATCCCTCTCCGCCTGTACTTGGTACTGTTGGTGTGGGTGTGGGCACAGGTGTTGCCTGACCATTTACTGTGATAGTAGTATTGCTTGGCTGGTTGGTAAGTGTTGGCTCATCTGGTGCTACAACGTTGACCGTGTATTGGCCTGGTTGTGCGTTGCTATCAATCGTCAAGTTGATGCTGAAGTGGCCGTTGTTATCAGGAGTAATATTTGAGCTAGCAGCAGAATTGGTACTTCCTGTTCCTTGCTTGGGAACAATACTAACCTGTAATTGATGTGGGGGTAGCCAGTTATCACCAGTAATAGTAATATTATCACCAGGGTTGACAGTGCTTGCGGATGCATTGACTGTAACATTTTGTGCGACGCTAAAGGTTTGGCCAGAAGCTATGCCTGGTTGACCTGCTAGAATGGCACAGACATAATAAGCTGTTCCCGGCTGGCTGGCATTACTTGGCCATGTCGTCTGAAGATCGAATGTGCCATCAGCGTGTACATGTTCTATGGGTTGGCTGCTAAACGGCATTAGTGCTCCCCCTGTCACACATTGGTTTGGATTAATGGCTGTATAAAGGCTTAAAGAGCTGTTCGGTACGAAGCCTTGCCCTGTGATATCGACTTTTGTGCCAGGGTGGCCAATGGGTTGGTTGTCATTGCCTGGTTGTGAGAGTATAAGTGTGGGTGTAGGTGCTGGTGTCGATGTTGGCATCGGAGCGGGCGTAAGCGTGACAGTGGGTGTAAGCATGCCAGTGGGTGTGCCAGCCTCAGGCAAAGGAGATTGACCTGCGGCCTCTATTGTGGATGCAAACATGAATGCAAAGGTGAGAAATCCTATTAGACCACAAGAAAGCGCTACAAATTGTTTGGTGCATATCTTAGACACAACAAAAAGCTCCTAAATATTCCAGTTATCCTCAAAGAAGATTATGACCACGGTATAGATTGTGAGTTTTTATCTAGCCTCTGCGTGAGGAAAAGTATAAATGAAGAAACCAAAAAGGTCAATTGGTTTTACGTTGGCGCAAAGCCTCATACAGTGCAATACTACCCGCAACAGCGGCATTCAGGGAATTAATATGCCCGTGCATGGGGAGTTTGATGAGCAGGTCGCAGTGTTCACGGACTAGACGACTGATGCCTTTTCCCTCGTTGCCTACAACCAGAGCAAGCGGACCAGTCAGGTCTGCCTGTGTATACAAGGTTTGGGCTTCTCCTGCCAGACCCACAACCCAAATTTGTTGTTTTTTGAGGTATTCAATGGTCCGTGTCAGATTCGTCTCCTGGGCGATTAGCAGGTGCTCTGTTGCTCCTGCTGCCGATTTGACTACCGTTGCATTGACTTCTGCTGCACGATGCAGTGGGATAATGACACCGTGAATTCCAGCTGCCTCGGCAGTACGCAATAACGAACCCAGATTGTTAACATCCTGGATGGCATCAAGCAGCAAGAGGAATGGCTCTTGTTGCAAGCGCTTGGCATGGGCCAAAATATCATCAACGCTGACATATTTGCGCTCTTCTACCTGCGCAAGGCAGCCCTGATGGACTGCTCCTCGACTCAATTGATCCAAGCGTGCACGTGGTACCGTTTCAACTGGAATGTTGCGATGTTGGGCTTCTTGTATGATAGCTGTAAGAGTTGGAGCTTCATGCTGTCCATCTGCAAGCAAGATACGCTTGACGCGTCGTCCTGCATGCAAAGTTTCGGCTACGGGATTACGTCCCCAGATATATTCAGGCAT
>CBJMBI010000427.1:0-3977 GCA_966427955.1 uncultured Ktedonobacterales bacterium | reverse complement strand
TGTCAAGATGGAATTTTTTGACATAGAATAGTAGAATTTTGCACACATCAATAGATTAATGTTTGGACAAAATCAGACTAAATAGGGCCTCAAGCAGTTTGTAGAGGTAATCTACACCATTTTTTCAAAAAAGCCATATGATTGCTTTCTCATTTTTTTTCTCTCCCCAATGAATAAAATAGACAGCCAATCCCGTAGGTATATTTCCTCTATTACCTCACTTTACCGGTTGATATCAGAGCACGAGCTTGCGTACAAGATTTTGCAGAGCAGCCGCGGGATCACTACAGAGGCCAGAGTGTACTGGCGAAGATTGGATAATAGTGCTACGTGGAGAAACGAGCCAGTAGAAACGTTCCGAATTACTGACCTTGACTTCCATCTCTTTTATATATTATAATTACCTATGTTATAATAACATATGGAAAGAAGGTGATAGCGTGCGAGTGGTCGCGCATACCCAGAAGTGCATTGCGGGCGGGAACTGTGTGCTCACGTGCTCCGACGTTTTTGAGCAGCGGGATACGGATGGGACCGTTCATGTTCTCAACGAGCGGCCTTCCTTGGAACTGCTGGAAAAGGTACGGCAGGCTGTGGATCTCTGTCCGAGCCAGGTCTTTAGCATTGAAGACGAAGCGAATGAAGCAGAGCTTGTCGTTGTAGAGGATAATCAGACGCTCTGATAAACGGTAAAAAGTAGAACGAGTCCTCTCTATTGTGATAGTTATCTCATTTCAGTGAGATAGCAGTAAAACAAGAAAATGACAGATTGGAGCAGATAGTCGTTATGAGTAACGAACAGGAGGCAAAAGTCCAGGTGCAGGATGTACAGCAGGAAGTGCCACTCCCTTTCCCTTTTCCAATGGCCGATCATAGCCTGGAATTGCCGAGAGAATATGCTCAACTGCAAGCGCAGTGCCCAGTGGCGCACGTGAGAATGCCATTTGGTGGTGATGCAATTCTGCTGACTCGTTATGCGGATATTGTGAAGGCGGCGAGCGATTCGCGCCGTTGTGGCACGATCCTGAGTTCGGACGGCGATGTGCCGCGCCAAGAGGTCTCGGCCAGCACACGCGAGGGTTCACTGTTTACAGTAACGCCTGAGCGCCACAACCAGATTCGCCGCCTAGTCACGCAGACCTTTACCGTTAAGCATGCCAACGAGATACGACCGAGTGTGGTCGCGTTGACCAATCAGCTGATCGATGAGATCGAGTGCAAAGGTCCGCCAGCGGATCTCTATGAGGACTACGCCATTAAAACGCCGATGGCCGTCATTTGCAAACTGCTGGGCATTCCACCTGAGGATGAGAAGCTCTTCCGTGAATGGGCGTGCAATCTGCTATCGCTCACTATCATGCCAGAAGAGCAGGAGGAGCGCTGGCAGAAAATGGTGCAGTATCTGATGCCTTTGATTGAAAAAGAGCATGCCAATCCGAGCGATACGGTGCTGGGTATGCTGGTGAAGAGCCATGAGCTGGGCGATGACGTGCTCACCGAGCAGGAGATGCTCTCATTCGCGCTCGGATTGATCGCCGCTGGTTTCGAGACGGTTAGCACGAGCTTTACCAATTCCGCTTTTGTATTGCTCCAACGCCCGGAATTGCTAGAACAGTTGAAATCACGCGTTGATGACGCAGAAGCGATGGCGTCCGCGATCGAGGAGATTCTGCGCACCACAGTATTGGGTGCAGGTGCTAGGCCGCGCATCGTGCGCGAAGAGATTGAGTTCAGTGGGGTGCATGTCCCGCCGGGCGAAGTGCTGATGCTGGCCTTTGCTGCTGGCAATATCGATCCGTCGGTCTTTCCCAATCCAGAAGTAGTGGATTTCAATCGTAAGCCAAATCCTATACTCAGCTTTGGCCGTGGCATCCATGCCTGCCTGGGTCAGCAACTGGCGCGTATGGAGATGCAGACGCTCTGGACGACGTTGCTCAAACGCCTGCCGAATGTTCGTCTGGCTGTCGCACCGTCTGAGGTACCCTGGCGTTCAGGGGATTCGATGACCTTAGGCCCGGCTCAACTACCGGTGGTCTGGTAGCTGTCCACCGTTCCTGATATTTTCACTCTCAAAATAAAGTGTGGTGTAGAGACCAAGGTTATGGTATAAAGTTCTGAGGTTGGCATCACAAGGCTTCGCGAGTTTGTCATGGGCTCACGCGCACTATCCTACAGAAGTCGCCCGGCTATGCCTGGTACGGCGCTCTCGGTGCTCCTGACAGGCTCGTGCAGTCTTTATTGTTCTTTTGATGAATATATCGGGGATGGATGCATATGCATGTAGACATGCTTATACTTGCTGCGCTTCTTTCTCATCCAATGCATGGATACGAGATAAAGAAGATCTATGATCAGGCATTGGGTGGGTTGGTGACGTTGCACCATAATCAGCTCTATCCGGCGCTGCGGCGTTTTGAGGAGATGGGCGCAGTACGGCGAGAGGCGATTGAGCAACAGGGGAAGCCCGATCGCTATATCTACCATTTAACGGATCATGGTTTAGCCGAGCTGCGCGAAATGCTGTGTGACTTCCCACGCGCGATTGCGCACAACGACATAGAATTTTATGTGCGTTTCGCACTCTTCGGTTTCCTGGAGCCAGAGGATCGCGTGAAGATTCTGCAAACACGCATGCAGGCGCTCCAGGCTCGTTTTCAGGATGAGGGGCGGCTTCAGAAATATCTCGATACTCCTATTGTAGACAAAATACAGCTCTACGTCGAACAATTGAATGAATTCCATGATCAACAGATACGGGCGGAACTTAAGTGGTTAGCGCGAATGATTGAGCGGGTAAAAGATCTGTCGTGATAGAATAGATTTTTGCAAGCTTTGGTCCTAAAAATTTGCCTTGCCTACAGGCTTGACCTTGACGATTGATTTTGCATGAATGCAACCTCAACTGCGTGGGCCATGACCTGATATCCTAGAGTCGTAGGATGAAGGTCTAATTGAACCGTCGCAGAATTGAGGTTTACATCGCACATTCCTGTAAACAGGCAAACATTTGAGGGGCCTCCAAAGGCAGTAAAGATGTCTACCAGGACACCAAACCCTTTTACATCATAGGCTAGATGACTGTTAAGGAGTTGAATAAATGGTGTTACATTCGGACATACTTTCTGAAACGGGCTATAGCTATTCAATACCATCAAATTTTTCTGGACCTTCAGTGTTGCATGTAACTGTGGCAAAATGATCTGTCTCAGGTTAGTATCCATGGTTTGCAAATGGGTGTTAAAGCTGGCAGTATTAACACTGCAAGTGTGTGTCTGACTATTGAGCTGGATGTCAGCTATGATATCTGTTGCTCCAAGGTCGAGCGTGGCAAAGCTTGCTTCCCCTGGATGGATTTGTTGTAAATAGCCCATCGTAGCAGCAAGTTGTGATTTATATGGTGATGGATATTGGCATAGCCCACCGGAGATAAAACTGCTCGTAGTTTCGTTAAGGCACCCTAGGTTCACATGATCTGCTACAAAATTGTGCCCTTGCAAGAAGGCGGAAAAGTCATCAACATAACCGTGGGCACGGTCACCAGTGGTGAGGGTAGAGGGCTGAAGGCCGTAAGCAAGAGAGTCACCTAGTGCAACATAATGTTGAAAATGTGGGATAACTGATGGTGGTTGCATAACTGATGCGGCGAGCACTATATGCACAAAGATAAGAAGCCACGCACAGCTTAGAATGAGTGGGACTATTAGATGCCGAGGAATATATGCCGCCTTCCTAAACATAAAGAATCTCCTTATCAGTACCCCTTAAAAGGTGAAAAATACGGGACTATGCTTCAAAAGACCTTTTTAGAGGTCAAAGGTTCTGTTCCTTGACCTTGCCCAGGTCATTACCTATCTACTGTTCAGGATACCTGACAAAAAGCGCTTTTTCTAGGGAAAAAGGGGGACATTTTCTCTTGCTTCGGGTAGTTCTCCAGCCGTGCTATAATGCGGCTAGATATTTCCGCTTTTGGCTCTCAA
>CBJMBI010000426.1:0-3983 GCA_966427955.1 uncultured Ktedonobacterales bacterium | reverse complement strand
GTCCGCTTCAATGCGGAGCTATCGCCATTTCAAACAAATGATTGAGGAACGCGCCCAGAATAAATACGAGTATGCCCAGAACTAGCATCAGTTGCGGCGCAATCTTCGAAAGACGCGTCGAGCGTTTTGCCAGTCGTCGAACGTGACTTTGACCTAAATAGAGCGCAAGAACAAACATACTGATGGCAATAACAATTTTGAGTCCCAGAACTACCAGGTACAGCCACCCAAGCGTGGTTTGCGTCAGGCGATCAAATGTCAGATAGGCACCACTTAGTAGCAAAATCCCGACACAGTAGTTGACCATGCGCTTGAACAAAATCGCTATCTGCGCAGATACTCTCGGTGTCGCCTCCCCATTGCGCAAGGCAGGAATGACAACCATAAGATACATGAAACTACCACCCACCCAGACCGCAGCAGCCAAGATATGGATAGAGCGCACTAGCCAGCCAAAGTCTATCATCCCCGACAAGCCTCATGCAACATGCAATTTTGTCAGCTCAGTTTGCACACGCTGCTCATCGATTGGACCAATCCAACGAGCAACAACAACACCATCTTGGTTAATAAAGAATGTTTCAGGATTAGCAGTTGCACCATAGCTAATAGCCGTTGCGCCATCTATAGTATCACGCACATTCTGATAGGTGATACCATGCTGATGCACAAAATTGAGTGCATCACTCTCGGACTCAGGCCCATCGACACCGAGCAGAACCACACCCTTTGATTGCCACTTTGTCCATACCCGCTGCAAGGCTGGTGCCTCTTGCTGACAGGGCTCACACCACGAAGCCCAGAAGTTGACCATGACAACCCTCCCTCTGAGACTCGCCAGATGGAGTTTTGCTCCATTACCATTTAAGATAGGTAGAGTAAAATCAGGCGCAGGCTTGCCAAGCAGTGGGCTCGATACAAAACCAATAGTAGAAGAAGAGTTCTCAACCTGAGACTGATCTGAGCGAGGAGTAAGCAGTTGAGTCCAAAGCACGATGAGCAACCCAACATTCAAAAGACTCACTATCACGAAGATAATGATACTGCGCTTTCGTGAATGCGATTTTCTACCCTCATTTTGCTGAACTGCTATTTTTTCACCCGTGATAGTCCTCGTATCCATAAACCAATAATCCCAACATGACAGATGATATCAGATTGATTATGGTACCTGAGACTGATAGGGAACTTGCAGGCGAACAGGTACACCTTACAATGGCCTGAACATTTACTAAAAATGGAGTGAGAAGAACCATGAGAACCCTTACTGAGAATGGAGAAACCTTCGTACTTGTCCCACTCGCTGATTTTGAGCGCATGGTTCGGAACGACGAGGATATTGCCGATATCATTGCCTTTGATACGGCAATAGATTGTGGCGAAGAAGCCTTCCCCATTACCCTGCTTGATGCTATCGAAACCGGACAAAATCCTATTAAAGCGTTTCGTGAATATCGTGGGATGAAGCAAACCCAGCTCGCTCATATGGCGAACATCTCCCCCGCCTATCTCAGCCAGCTTGAGAGCGGAATGCGGGAAGGGAGCATTAAGATAATGAAGGCGATTGCAGCTGCTCTTAATGTGCCTCTGGATCTGCTTGCTTAGGTAATATTCGCGATATTATAGCTTTTATTATCAGTTTATAGATGGAAGTTCACCTTACAAGCATATTAGGCAATACACAATATAAGAGCCTCTAGCATCACTGACTATAAACAGCAATTGCCGCTGGAGCAGCCTCAGACTTTGCACCTAGCGTCCACAGTAGCAATGCAATCACAGCTATAAGAAGTCCGGTAATTGCAATGGCAACGTGAAACAGCAAACCAATGACTACTAGCAACAAACCTGCCGCCGTGGCCACAGGCCAGATGCTCGGAGCTGCATGCTGGGAATACATGGCCAGTACCCTGGCTTCAGCAAGTGCTTCCCCAGCAGCTTTTTGGGCAGCACGGGAGGCCAGAAGTTTTTGGATTGTGTGATAGAGAGCGCGTGCGTCAAAAGGCTTATCTAGTAAAACCACTTGTGTTGAACTAGTGGATACAAGCATAGAAGTAGAGGCAGTGGAAGACGAAAGCATGGCGCTCGGAGAAGTGCGTGAGCCATCCCAGGACAGCACAACGACTGGCAATGAAGCAAGATCTGGATTGGATTGGATTTTCTCAAGCAGAGACCAGTCACTAGTCATGCCACGATCAACATCTAGCACCACTAAATCGAAAGAGTGGGCAGTAATGGGGACAAGACTCAGAGAATTGACCTCGACAACGTGCATACCATCATGTTGCAAACCCAATGTCATCAAGCGCCGCAAGGAAGGATCCGCTTCAATCAGCAGAATAGTTGATGGAGGATATGGTCGCTCATCGAGCATAAGCACACCTTTCTCTGCTATTATAAGTGATAGTGAAGCTTCAGAGAACACCTTGATAGATCGACGCAAGCGGGAGTTCCAACTCAAGCTCTTCAAGCCTGATTATCTGATCTGCTGAGAAGCGTTCCTGCTTCCAACCTGTTGCACGACGATAGACCTCCACAAATGCTTCGTCTTGACTGACAAGAATATAGACCTCTAAGCTAGGACAGAGTGTATAACGAGCAAACTTCTCTGTTCGGTCATAATGCTCTGTACTAGGAGAGAGTACCTCAACAACGAGAAGTGGAGAGCGAATTTTAAAAGGTTTGAGCCGTTTATCTTTGTCCCAGTCCCCTAGACTACAGGTGAGTACTACATCGGGAACAACAGGCGGCCGCTCTGGAATAGCAACGTACTGATCTTGGTACACTCGACATGGCTTTTGCGAACCGATTTGCCTATGAATTAAGCTAAAGATGTTCCCTGCAATTGCCCCATGTTCAGGCGTCGAGCCAGTCATGTCATAGACAATGCCATCAATAAGCTCATAACGATATGGACTCTCAACACTGATTAAGTGCTCAAAGGCTTCTTCTGTTATCGGAATACCATGCATATCGTCATGCTGTAAACGAGCAACCATGACACTCTCCTCCCCATTTGGATCCCACAGTACTGACTCTGCATTAGAAGATACTGGCTACAGATTACAACATACTTGATACCTAGGGCAAAAACCTTACAGTGACCTAAATATCTTTACCAGTTGTTAGAGCTTAGCCAGTTTATAGCCTACATCAGGAACTGTCAGAATATATTTAGGAGAGCGAGAATCGGCCTCTATTTTGCGGCGCAGGCGGCTGATATAGACCCAAATGAAGTCGACGTCACGGTTATACTCCGGTCCCCAGACTCTCTCCAACAAGAGTTCATGCGTCATCACCATACCCACATTCTGAGCTAGAACACTAAGCAATTTATATTCGGTACGGCTTAATTGGACAGGCTTGCCACCTAACGTTACTAGATGCTGAGCATAATCGATGAGCAAATCGCCTGTCATAAAAATCGACTGCTGCTTCTCTGTCTGTTCCGTTGATGGCACCTGACGACGCAGGAGAGCACGGATGCGAGCAAGCATTTCCTTGATGCCAAATGGCTTGATTAGCAGATCATCACAGCCTAGATCAAAGAACTGCACTCGCTCATCTTCATCACAGTCATTACAGAGTATCATCACAGGCGTACGCGAGAACTCACGTACACGTTGGAGCAACTCTAGAGCGCTCATATCAGCAAGATGGGTTGATAGGATTAGCACATCAGGCTCTTCCAGATCTATTTGTCGCAGAAGTTGTATACCATGTGTGACCGTCTGTACCCGGTACTGCTGCTCTTCTAGATTTGCACGGATGTAGCGAGCAAAGCGTGCATCATTTTCCGCTACTAGTATACGTATACGACGGTCCTGCTTCAGAGAGGACGAGCGTGTCTTGCTGTGTGACACAGTGGCGGAATCAGTCAAAGCAGGCAATGGCTGCGTCAGCATTGACGTGCGAGGTGCAAAGGGGAGTGTAAAGAAGAAGGTCGAGCCCAGACCTGGCCCTGGCGAATCAGCCCAAATTTT
>CBJMBI010000425.1:0-3985 GCA_966427955.1 uncultured Ktedonobacterales bacterium | reverse complement strand
TTTTGTCGTAACGTTGGTTGCAAAGACAGCGATGGCTTTGACTTCTGGATCCGTCTTAGGAAAGCCTTCTATGATCAGGACATCCTCGGGGTCCTGGATCGACTCAGCAACTTTCTTCCATTGCTTGGCTGAGATGTAGACAGCATACTTTGTTGCTATGTTTGTGGGAGTCGGTAACCCTTTGGGTAGCGCTGGGATCTTTGTGCTCTCCATGATAGTGACAATGAACTGTCCCTTGTCGAGAATATTGCCGGGTCGGCCTACGAGTGTGATTTTCACAGTGGTTGCGTTTCCTTTCTCTTCCTCAGCTTCTTGGACAATGGCAATGCGATCGTTCCAGGTAAATACAGGGGCTGGTTGTGAGACTGGTTGTTTCTCTTTGGGTGCAGCCTGAGCAGACGGTTTCTCCTCTTTTGGTTTTGGCATCTGCCTGCGCATGGGTCTGGTCAGTTTTTTCCCTGGCTTTGGTTGACCAGTTGTGTATGCCAGATGGAAGAAGACTCCTCCAGGTGTGCGGCGACGTGAATTGTCAGGGAGCATCATGCCACCGTTGGCTTCGATCTGGAGTGTTTGCGCGAGCAATTGACGGGACTGGGTACGGCCCAAGGCACGGACAATAATAACGATGTTTCGTCTGGGCCATGCCTCAGTTTCGCCGAGTTGATCGGCAATCATGGCCGCCACGTCCTCCTGAGAGGGTTCTCTTTGCGGCTGAGGTGGCTTTGCTTTGTCTTGATCAATCATACGACCTCCTTTGGATTTTGGTTCTCTGGGTATCAACGAATGGTGTTAGCTTGCCTTAATTTTTGCGAAAAGTGCAATGTAAGCTACTGTAAAAAACCATATGGTGCTAGCGATGCAAATGTATGTGTATAATGCATTCGTCCAATATGGAGCATAATGCCATCCTGCAACGATCAGATTTAGTGGTATAGCGATAGCTGCGCTAACGAATATCTGTGCCCTTTCCTTCATTTTTTTTGTCCTTTCGTTATGAAACTATGGTTAACTCTGCTCGTCCACCAGATGGGTCAGGAGCAACCTCAAGCGGTCTCCCTCGTCCTCTGGTGTGTAGTTTCACAAGTTCAGCCTCAATTCGATAGCGTGTACGTGGCTTGAGAGATTGCAATCTGGCTATAGCGTCTTGCCTGCCACACATGAGAGCACCTAGCAGCATACAGTGTCCATAGTGGCTCTTTCTGGCCTTATCAAAGGTGTCTGGTATGGGTTTGTCGTTTGCATCAAATTGTGGCTGAAGCGGTCCGAATATGCTTCTCATTTTGAGAGGCTCATACCATTTCAGGGTATCCATTGCTAGGGCAGGAACAGGTAAACAGCTATCGTGTGTACCACAAACTACACAGGTACACCCATGATTCCAACAATTGAGACGGTAGACGTACCAATCTGAAGATCTGGCCAGAATGACAGCTCGTAACCGTTCACCTGTATCCAGACGAGTGAGAGAGACGCTACTCCCGTGTGCAGTGCCTCTATGCACCTGTACCTTGAGAGCAGACTCAAGATTAGCAAGCATGTTCCATACGTCGGTCTGCTTGAATTTGGTGTAACGTCTCTCTTGTGGCATTTACATATCCTCCTCTTCAATGCGTACAGTCTGTGGTTGTGGCAAGTACTTCATAGCAGACATAAACCCTTGCATGGTCCCTAGTAGCCTGTCTCTGTCACCTTCTGGTAGAGATGGGTCAAAGAGTGCTCTCATCATGTTCCCGCTCAAATTAGTAAACATGGTGGCTTGCTCTTGCTGAGTTCTCAGTGTCTCGACTCGTGACTTGCTTTCCAGTTGCTTGACTTCAAGCAGAGTCTTCTGCTCTAGGTCCTCCATCTGGGCCTTAATCGCAATAGCCCGTACTTCCTGTATGCCTTCATTGATGATAGAGACTTCTTGCTTCTTCTGAGTCAGAAATTTCTTTGCAAGGTCAGCTCGTTGTTCCTGCTCTTCTAGTGCCTTCTGACCAGTTGTCGGGTGCTCTTCATGGGCAAACGCTGTATATCCGTCTGCAACCAGTGTGAAGAAAGCTCTTAAACCAGCGAATACCCATATGCCATATTGGCCTATACCATCATCTTTAGTCTGAGCAACAATAAAGATGATTTGGGTAACACACACACCCAAAGCAAGAGCAAACCAGAAGAAAAACTGACGTTGCAACTTCTTTTTGTCGAGGTCAGTAGGTCCCCCCGGATTGCGCTCTGCACGGTTGCGTATGCGTGCGGCTTTATACGAGACTGCCAGAAAGGTTCCTTCCAAGACTAGCGCAACGGCTACGATGGACATACCTGCCAAGATGTCCTGTACCTTCTGACGAGTCCACAGGACTATGAAGACCTCTCCAATGGTTCCTGCCAGTAAAACGAGCGGGCCCATCCAACTCCAGAACTCGCTAAAGCCTTCCATCCATTTGGCAGTTCGGCTCCATCCAAATTGCACACGCGAAAGACTATGCTCGACATGTTGGACTAACTCTTCTGGTGAATAGTTGATGAGATTTAGCTTGCTTCCTTCTGTGCTCTGAAGACTAGGACCTTGTGAGAAAGTGGACGTTGAAACAGTAGCAGTTTGGGAGAGGTTAGCGGGTGCGGATTGTGCAGGGTCTTTTCGTCTCCCAAACAGCCGCCCTAAGCGCTCCCTTGTGGTTATTTTTGCCATTATTTTTCCTCCACAAAAAGCGAAAAAAACTGAAACTAAAAATTTAATTCGAGACTTGTTCTACCACTACTCTACCGCTATGAAGCGGCTAAAAAAGCGGCTTTACTGCCATGACAGTGATAGGGCACTGCCACGAAAATTTAGCCGCTAAACCGCTTTCAAAAAGATTTACTGATTGCTGGTAGAAGTTCTCTGACTACCTCTTTGTGGAGTAGCTGAAGCACTGGATGAACTGCCTTGCTTTGCGGCTCTACGCTTCTCGTTAATCTCTCTGTGCTTTGCAGCTAAGGCCATCTTTGCAGACTTAGCTAAAAACATCTTGGAAGCTCTGTACAGACGGTTATAGTGGGCGGATAGTTCCGGGTCAGATGCTGCATACTGAACAGCCTTTTCACCAAAGCTGTCAATCTCAGTTTCGATTGCCTTAATTTGTTCTGGAGTCATTGCCATGGTTAGAACCTTCTTTCTTCTTTACTCGGGTTCCCAACATGGCTATAATTGAAGTAGCCAGTGGGTAACCTCTGGTGATAAATGATGCCGGGTCAGACTTTTCGAGAGAAGGACCTGGCATTTACGCTATTAGGGACACGATACAAGGGACTAGCGGCCAATATTTAGGCCTTCAATGTCTTGATAATGGATCTTCCTGTTTAAGGCTTTCGAGATTGCAAGCGCTAGCTTATTTGCTGTGTTAAGCGAAATGGTATCTCCATTAAGGGCTCTTTGAAGCGTGTTAAAGTCCATTCCTGCCTGACGCGCTAACTCCTTCTTGCTTAATCCACACTCAAGACGCAACTCCTCAAGAGTCATATAACACCTCAGTGTTTAACTTAATAATACACTTTGGTTCAACCAAAGTCAACTGCTTTAGCCTGATTATATCAAAACAAGAAGTTTCTTGCACGCCTGAACGCCTGCACGCCTGAACGCCTGCACGCCTGAACGCCCAAAGTCGCACGCCAGCACGCCAAGCGTTGCACTGAAGACCATATGGACATCTACATGGACATTGTGTCCATATGCCGACAAATCGACGACAACGTACAATCGTACTAACCAACCGAAAAAACTGACCGTCCCCTACCAGAAAACGTTAGGATAACAAGACAACGTGGGAAAGCCGAACAGACAGACATATCCTTCAAAATCTTGGCTTTCCTGAGCGGTACCGCAAGTGAACCGTACCGCTCAAAATACATTGTTGTTGGTTGCCTCGTTCTTGCCTTGTTCTTGACCCTTCTCTGATAGCTTCGATCCATAGGGTGATAGTCATTGCTTACGCATGATTGCCTAGTCATATCTTGGTAGGTCTAT
>CBJMBI010000424.1:0-3986 GCA_966427955.1 uncultured Ktedonobacterales bacterium | reverse complement strand
GCAATCTGGTCTGTGGTCTGCCCCTCGAAAGGGGAGGATCTCACGCTCTCTAAGCGTCAAATCCTGCAATAATTCTGTATTTCCGCAATTTGGATGCGTTCCCTTGTGACTGTCTCGCTGTACTGCAAAAAGTGGCAGCAGAGTCCCTTTTCGATACACCGTATGAATAGCCTTTGTCAGGTCCTGCAGGCTGATCGATTTACGCAAGTATCCCTTAGCTCCAGCACGAATGGCTTCAAAAAGGTAGAAGTCATTGGTATCATTGGTCAACATAATTACGTGCGTCGAAGGGTATTTACCTGTGATCAGGCGACAGGTTTCTAGCCCACTTTGCCGGGGCAGTTGAGTATCCATAAGCACGACATCTAGTTTCTGCCTTTTCAGCTGCTCCATTGCTGCAATACCATCCTGGACGGCAGCGATTACTTTGAATTCGGCCACATCCTCCAAAAGCCTTTTGATCCCTTCCAATATGAGGCAATGACTATCGACAATCATAATCGTAATAGGAAGCATATCCATTGTCCTTCCTGTATACCTCGCATTATCTTACTGGTGACATACCATCTTAATGTCTACATGACTATCTCTTGAGTCACTCGTTAGCTTGTAGCCTACTTACCATGGACACCTACAGACGGCTTGTCATCCTCTTTTCTTTTTTCCAGGATGGCAAGAAATATTAGGTCCTCTTCGAGAATACTAGATAGTCATCTGTCATTACAACCGATAAATGGTGAATCATTATGCCGTAAAAAGTTTGACAGTAAAGCTGAGTGCTGATAACATTTTGGTATGTATTCGTACAACAAAAGTTGTATTATCAGGGCTTTTCTGGTGTTTTCGGGCCCTCTTCCCGCAATGCGATTCCCTCATGTAGCGCATACAGAGCGGCTTGTGTCCGACTTGTGAGGTGCAGCTTATTTAAAATGCGACTGACATGTGTACGAACAGTCGCCTCACTGATGATGAGTCGCTCAGAGATCTGCTGGTTACTTAATCCTTGCGCCAGCAATTGGAGGATCGCGATCTCGCGCCTGGATAAGCGCTCCAGGGCCGTCTCCTGCTCCACTGCTGCGGCTCTATCCAGCAAGAGCTTCCGTGCTACCATCGGGTCGAGAGGGGATTCCCCACGATAGACTTGCTGAATTGCACGGATGAGATCTTTTGGATAGGTGTCTTTGAGCAGGTAGCCCATCGCCCCCGCTTCGATGGCGGGGAAGATCTTATCCTCTGTCGCGAAGCTGGTAAGCACCAGGATACGTATTTCTGGCTGCAGAGACAAAATCCTATGAATGGCCTCAACTCCATCAAGCTTTGGCATTACAAGGTCCATCAGAATCACGTCAGGGTGCAGTCGAGCCGCTGCCGCGACTACCTCTTCTCCGTCACAGGCCTCTCCCACGATCTCTATACCATTCTCTGTCTGTAATAGTGCACGAATACCTTTACGAACAATAGCATGATCATCGGAAAGGAGTATACGTATATTCTTGCACATATATATTATATCTCCAATGATGCTTTTATACTTGTACCATTTTCTGGTACACTACTTATGGTAACAATACCACCAATATGTGCTATACGCTCTTCTATACCTAGGAGGCCTGCACCACCTTTTTTCCGCACCTCATGGAGGTTGAAGCCAACGCCGTCGTCAGTGATTTCCAATTGGACGTTGTGCCCTTTTTGTGAGAGCTTTATAGCTATCGTGTGTGCACGGGCATGTTTGAGAATGTTGTTAAGTGCTTCCAGCGCGATGCGGTAGAATGCCTCCTCCGCTTGGTGCGGCAGATTAATATCTCCCT
Organism: uncultured Ktedonobacterales bacterium; assembly: GCA_966427955.1. GTDB lineage: Bacteria > Chloroflexota > Ktedonobacteria > Ktedonobacterales > Ktedonobacteraceae > DASYAN01. The sequence goes on along the minus strand of CBJMBI010000424.1, from coordinate 2,175 downwards.
CTATCTGCAGTGAGGTCACTGTCTGGCTGCGATTCTCTACTGCATCGAGTCGAGCCTGCAGTGCAGAGACAATCCCTTCTTGCTCTAAGATCGGAGGACGCAACTCAAAAACGAGCAGGCGCATCTCTTGCAGGGTTTCCCTGGCTGTTTCCTGAATCTCATAGAGGTAAGAACTCGTAATCTCTCGATCTCCCACCGAGAGTAGGCGTAAAGAAGCCTCCGTATATAGGGTAATGCCATAAAGTGCTTGAATCACAGAGTCATGCAAATCGCGTGCCATACGTAGCCGCTCTTTCTGTGCCACCTGATTCTTTGCCTCATTGAAGATGCGGGCATTTTCTATGAGAAACGCGGCCTGATCGCCGAAAGTTTGTGCCAATCTATGAGTATTTTCTGTGAATTTGCAAGGAAAATTGTAATATAGTACAATTCCTCCATATACATCATGATTAGTAATCAGTGGAATTGCTAGTAATGTATGAAAGCAGCTGAATAATCCTTCCAGGAGTCTACGCTGTTGTGTACTCAGATCTGTAGTATCATCCAAGGGGAGTGCCAGCTCTTCGTTCGAGAGCGCTATCGTTGTTTGCTCTACTATTGCTCTGCCAACTACTCCCTTGCCCATGGGGACGCGCATCGACGTCGCATATGCTTCTGAGATGCCCTGAGCTGCCTGTATATGTAACATGCCTTCTTTCTTGCGTAAACGGAAGATGGCGGCAGCATCTGCTTGGAGCAATGCTCGGGCGCATTGTAGAATATGCTCTAGCACGGTTTCCATTGAGTGGTCATAGCACACCTTTGCCAGCATCGTATGAACTTCAGCAACTAATTGCTGTTGGATATGAGAGCAATGGCAATGGTCAGCACCGTGATCTTTTGTGTGAAATGACATTATTGTGCTTTGCACCATCACTTCTGTCCTTTCCTGGGCTGCGTAAACAGCCAGACGATTGAGCTTACCCTATGCTGTCTCTTCCTTAACCTCCCTTGGCTTTCTTCCAGTACTTCTTAGACAAGCTTTCATGATAAGCAAAAAGTGCTGTTATACAATCAACAGCTTGACACATTATTAGCTAACGTGAGTTCTGTTTAAGCGAGGCCGATCAAGCGGCCAGAAGAGCACGTTCATCGAGATGCAGGCCCGCTTTTTGTGCCTCTTGATTGCTGGGCTCATTGCCTGCAGTCAAGAGGCACAAAACAGGCCAAAAGTTCCCCCTGATCATTGACGGCTAGATGTAGTTTGAACCCAAGGAACCATCCCATGCTCGTTTTACCTTGTCTGGCATCCGCCGCAAAAACGCGATACTGGCTAATCCGTTTGGGATCACAGACCTCGAGTGGAGTCGAAGCGATGAAGCTGATGCCTATGCAAGCTCCAGAGCGGCCCTGCAAATAGACCAGCATAGATGGAATAAGAGTTATAAAGTGCATATAACTCAGAAAAAATTTGCTTTTGAGATGTATCTGAATATGTTCAGTGTAATAGGCTTTGAATGCCCGATAGTGCGACTGATGAAAATGGATCACAATCGTCATCACCTCACTTGGACAAAGTTGGCCCGCACGCTCTCGCTGCTTACCTGCTTTCAACTAGGTGGCTTTCCACTGCTGTGCTATGTTGTGTGCGATCACGAGTTCGAGTATTCTGCCAGGAGCCTCGTGTTATGAACAACAGGCGAGTGCTCAGGTGAGGTCTCTGCCCAGCAGGAGATCTCATTAGCAGAGAAGAAAGAAAGAAAGAAAGAAAGATTTAATAATGCAAATATAGCGGAACATGGCATAAACGCTTCTCCTTTCCCAAAAAGGTGTTAATCCTTGTGCAGGGACAAAATAGGAATTGCATATGCAAAGTAAGAAGTCTCAGTTCGATTATTATTTACTTCGACTGATACTTGTGTAATTAACTATACATGGAGGAAATGCATCTTGTCAAGATTTAAAGGTAGTTAGATTTCACTACCAATCGGGCGGGGGTCGTCAATGTCTCCTGTGTTGTCGCGCTTCCTGTTCAGCAGATCAATGCTGAGAGGGAAGCGACTGCTGCCTAGCATCCGATAGTTGGTAGAACCATGGGGAAGAACCGAGCCCCTTGCTTGCTCTTCTGGGTAAGCAAGGGCTCATCTAGTAATTGATGGGAAAGCACTCAAAGGGGACTGGAAAATAAGACTATGG
>CBJMBI010000423.1:0-3994 GCA_966427955.1 uncultured Ktedonobacterales bacterium | reverse complement strand
AAAGGCCCTATACTAGAAAGTGCATTCCGACGTAGACGTCATGTCAACCGTTATCATTGTACAGGAGAATTTGTGCATGAGTAAAATAAAAATGCGCTGTATCGCATGCGGCAAGTGGTTTCAGTCGGCAAATGCTAAAGAAGTAACTTGTCCCGAATGCACACAAAAAGCCAGAAAAGAAAAATTGGCGACAAAGAACACTCCGCCTCCAGCGAGTAAACCAGCGAACATCACCGGGCACCAGCCACAGGCCCCTGTGGCCCCTAAGCCAAAGCAAACACAAGGTGGCACTAACCAGTGGCTCGATGCGCTTGAAGATGTTAAAATTGCTCAACCTGATCAGCCACCAGTACGCCCAAAAATACCATATTCTCCTGTACAGCGCGATATACGCAATGAACCAGGAAATTTCCGCAGTGGCCCTCCTCCTATGAATGGAGGTCCCACCGCAGCCCGCGAGGAGCGTGGGCATCGAGCTGCTTCTACACATAGCCCCTCCAATTATCGAAGTGGTGGCACGCCTCTACGCTCCCGTCCATCAGGACAATATTCACCAGGACAACACTCACGTCGGTCTATAGAAAGTGGTCCAGAACGCCGGCCCCATAAGCCAGCTTTTCCTGACAAACCAAGACGTGGTCCAGCCGCCAGAGCCAAAACGAAAATACCTAAGCCTTCGGCTCCGCCTAGACCTAAACGTGAGAAAACTCCTCCACCTCCGCCATTTAGGCCAACACCCGAGCAGATACAACGGGTAGAAGAACGCTACTTGGAATTGGCTCAGCCTGCCGAGTTCGATGGTATCCGTACACAAATTGCCAAAGAATTCGGTATCCCTAAAAAAGCTGTCAAAAAGATTGTCAAGGAACTGCGCGAACGCCAGAATATTCCTAGTTGGTGGGAATTACAGGCCTATAAAGGGAGTACAGAGGAACTCGAAAAGATCAAAGCAATTTACCAACCCTATCTGCCCGTTCCTCCGCTCAATATACATAAAAAGATTGCCGAAGATCTTGCTATTAAGCCGAGCACAGTTTACCAGGCCATCAAAGCGATACGCCAGGAGTTAAACCTCCCGCAGTACAATGATCCTACTTTACATGCAGAGGAGTTGGCTCAGCATAAAAAAGGACAAGACATATTAGCAACTAAGCAGTCAATTAGTCCAACAGAAGAGCCTCCAACTTCGTCAGAAGTTTAAGCTCAGAATTCATTTGGGGGCTATGAGATAACTCTTTCTTTGGGGTTCTCTAAAAGTCCCCAACACGGTCTTATTCCTGCACAAATAAGGAAAAGAAGAATAGAAAAATGAAAAGGGTGTTCTATGGATTGTATCTTTTGTAAAATTGCCGCTGGCCAGATCCCTAGTAGTTTTGTTTACCAGGATGATGATGTCATTGCTTTCAATGACATTGCTCCCCAAGCCCCACACCATATCTTGCTCATTCCTCGGCGCCATATTCCTTCTATGGCTGACTTGACACCAGAGGATGGAGCACTATTAGCTAAAATCTTCACCGCTGCTATAAAGATAAGCCATGATCTTGGCCTTGAGCAGGGGTATCGCTTCCTAACAAATGTCGGGGCTGATGCAGGCCAAAGTGTCCTTCATTTGCACTTTCATCTACTAGGTGGGCGCAAACTAGGATGGCCTCCTTATCCCCCACAATGAGAGGCACTGCATGAAAATTGGTATCAATGCCCTTTTCTTCCAATATCGTGCAACTGGCAGTGCACAATATATGCTTCACTTGCTTGATGCATTGGCACATGTCGATCAGCAAAATGAGTATATTTTATTAGGGCCCCGGCCAGCAGCACAGGCTGCTGAGTATTTATTTCCTTATCAAGTCCACCCAGTGCCAGGCTTTGCTGCCCGTAATGAAAATATTGAAAAGCTGGTCTGGGAACAACTGATAGCGCCACATGCAGCCCATAATGCTGCAGTAGATCTTTACCATGTTCCATACTTCGCCCCACCACTATTTCCCTGTAGTCCCACTGTTGTGACCATCCACGATGTTATCCCTTTGCGTCTGCCAGCTTATCAGCTTGGAGGCAAAGTCAAGGCATATATGAAACTCGTCTCCTCTGCCGCCCATCGAGCTACAATGATTATTACTGTCTCTCAGCATGCCAAAGAGGATATGGTTGATGCACTTAAGATCCCACCAGAGCGTATCCGCGTCATCTATGAAGCTGCTGGTGATGAATATCATCCTATAACTGATCCTGAAATACTGGCAACTGCACGAGCACGTTATGGCATTGGTGAGCGCTATATCTTCTATCTGGGTGGCCTGGACCAACGCAAAAATGTGCTGCAACTTATACACGCTTTCTCTCGCCTGTATAACCAAATTGGTGATCCTCATCTACAACTAGTCATTTCGGGCAATCCCGATAAGCAGCAAGGACCACTCTTCCCTGATCCACGACCTGTTGCGGCTAACCTGGGTATAGATAGGCAAATTGTTTACCGCTTTATTGAAGATGAAGATAAACCTGCGATTTATAGCGGAGCTAGTCTGTTCGTTTTTCCATCACTCTATGAAGGTTTTGGCCTTCCACCATTAGAAGCAATGGGCTGTGGCGCACCTGTTGTTTGTTCTAACCGTACTTCTCTTCCAGAAGTCGTCGGTGATGCCGCAATTAGCATAGACCCAGAGGATACACAAGCACTGACAGAGGCTATGCATCAGATTTTGACCAATAGTACGCTTCAGGCCGACCTACGCGCACGTTCATTACGCCAAGCTGCACGATTTAGCTGGAAAAAAACGGCACAGGAAACGTTAGCGGTTTATCAAGAGATATATAATAGCCTTAATTTACGGATGCGATAAATCGGGTCTGTACAATTTTTGCAATAAATTACTCAAAAGGTATTGACGATTGATATGCGAGTATTGATGATATCAAAGGCTCTAGTTGCAGGCACTTCACAGCGTAAATTAGAGGAAATTGCAAAATGTTCAGGAGTTGAACTCACTCTGGTGACGCCACCTTATTGGCAAAGTGATGATGGTAGCAAGCAGGTACTTGAACGGCTCTATACGAGCGGTTATCGTATGATCGTTACACCAATGAAACTGAATGGCAATTTTCATCTGCATTATTATCCACAACTCGGCCAGATTATGCGTGAAGCGCGGCCAGAGATCGTTCATATTGATGAGGAACCATACAACCTAGCAACCTTCCAAGCTATGCGACTGGCTAGACATCATAAGGCACGAGCACTCTTCTTTACTTGGCAAAATCTGTACCGCACGTATCCCCCACCTTTCCGCCTGTTCGAACGCTATAATTATCAGCATGCGGCAACAGCGCTAGCAGGAAATCGTGATGCGGCAGATATCCTACGTCGCAAGGGCTATCAGGGATCTATCCATATCCTGCCCCAGTTTGGCTTTGATACAGATATCTATAAGCGCAGCATCCCATTGCCTTCCCGCAAACCTGGAGATCCCTTTACCGTTGGTTTCATCGGTCGCCTCAAAGAAGAAAAAGGTCTCCCTCTGATTGTTGAAGCTCTGACCTATCTGCCAGCCAACTGCCGTGCCGTCTTCGTCGGCCATGGTCCGATGAAAAGCATCCTGCAAGAGCAAGCTACACAATTGGGTGTTGCAGATCGTATACTTATTAAACCTGGTGTTCCCACCAGCGAGGTCCCCAGAGAGATCGAGCAATGGGATGCTCATGTCCTACCCTCAATTACACGTGCAAACTGGATCGAACAGTTCGGTCGCACGCTTGCCGAGGCTATGTCGTGTGAAGTTCCGGTAATCGGTTCTAATAGCGGAGAAATTCCCCATGTCATTGGAGATGCTGGTCTGGTTTTCAAAGAGGGCGATGCGAGAGACTTGAGCGAGTGTATACGCAAATTAATGGATGATCCAGTCCTCTATCAGGACCTTGCACAACGAGGGCGTCAGCGGGTGCTCGACAACTATACTCAGGAACGTATTGCTCAGAAGACCTATGAGGTCTA
>CBJMBI010000422.1:0-4009 GCA_966427955.1 uncultured Ktedonobacterales bacterium | reverse complement strand
AAGGCTTTGCCTGACTTGAATAAAGCTCTTGAGCGGGACCCAAACAACTCCTTCGTTCTTGCACATCGTGGAATAACATATCGAGAACTAGGACAACCTGATAAGGCTTTGACTGACTTGAATAAAGCTCTTGAGCGGGACCCAAACAACTCCTTCGCTACCGAGACTCGCGCAAAGGTGTATCAAAAAAGGCGCGGTTAAACCATTTGCGTACGAGGCCGTTATATTGGTTAGATACGCGCATGCACAGCGCTACCTTGGAGTTTGGGAACAGGCACAAGGTATTGGTGTTTGCTCTGCATCTACAGCGGAAGGATTAAAATGCGTGACGTAGTCGTAGGTACTCCTGAACCAGAAGATCGCGGCAACTTTGGCGACTTTGTTAAAGAAGACAAACGCCCTAAGCCATGGGAGACCGACAAATTACCCTGGGGACTTCCAAAACAGGACCCCGATATTGCAGGGAGAATTATTCAGATTCAACAGTCGCAAGAGCCGCCTGAGTACCCACATCTCATCATCAAATTCATGAACTGGCTTGCCAAACTCATCTGGTTCATTCCCAATGACACCATGAGAAGAGAAGAAGAACGCAGGCAAATTACAACTGTGCGTGTGCGCACTAGCGATGGCGAAAAAAGGGATGCACACCTCATAGGCTTGCTCAGGGGAGCCCCTTTCACATTGGGAGACGATATCTGGTTTTGGGGATGGCATCACAAAGGCAACTTCATTATCAGAAGAGGATATAATTGGACATCAAAAACAATTGTGGCTCCATCCCGTTTTATGGGATGGGATTCCTTACCAATCGTGATCAGAAGACTGCTCTCACCACTCTGCAAAAAATTCTAAACGGTACTGATGGGTACGTACTGCACATTCAGCTTTGCTTTTCAGGAATAACGGACCTTGCTGATTGCATATAGCATTCTTCCAAGAGTCTATCGGAAAGCTGTGTTTCTTCAACCTCATTTGAGTTTGCGCAGCGCGGAGAGGACTCCAATAACCTCATCGTAGCTCAACCCAAAGGCTCTCCCATCGATATGGTAGTGATAAGGTTCTGGACAGGAGAAGCACCAAGCAGCCATGTCTAACGGAGCAGGATAATGCATTATCGATCCTTCAAACGGGATGCCCTCGACGTCAAAACCGATGTCCCGCCGAGATGGTGCTTGGTAATACCACCAGATTCTGTGGCCTTCTTCAAATACCATTTTTTCACGCATTGCTTCCCCTACATAAAAATTCAGAGAAATATCATGAATAACTGAAATATGTCTATCATGAATGTAAAGACTGCTACCAAGGTAGAGCGTATGCACATTCCTGCCGGAAAAATTATATGGCAGCCTGTTGCTTGATTGGTAACTAATCGTGAACCATCCCTTTTCTTCGTAGTGGTCCACATATTTGAGATCATACACGCCTTCCCGCAACCCAAAGACTGGATAGGAAAATGCTGCAATATCCTCTTCTAGCTTCTTGTGTTTATCAGACATGGGTGCTCACCTCGCTTTCTTTCAAAGTATAGCTGGGAATTTTCTTCAAAAGGGGTCGAACAGAGGGACAGTTTCGTGGGAGAGTGCTTTCCTGAAAGAGCGCATCTTTTTCGCAAAAAATAACCGAAAGACTATCAATTATCATTTTCGCACGTATAACATCTATTTCCCAAATAAGGCAACACTCTCTCCTCCCAAAGCATGCACACAGCATCCATCTACTGCACATATAGCTTTGCTCTTCAGAAAGAGATGATGGTGGTACTCTTTACGGTACAACAAGATCGGAATGCCCTTTCTATAGTGCTACCCTGGAAGTTGTTTTCTTGTAATATTAACCTATCAGCAGTTATTACTGAGGAAAAATCAAATACCTCTTGACAAAAATAGATCAATTTAAGTACAATCAACAAGAGATACTAGATGTATCACTTTTGAAATTTTTTCTCTCGTAGCTTCTTTCGTCGTCTACACAAAGCCATTGTTTATTGTATGTTTACTTGCATATTGCTTCTTATACAATTATCAACGTTCTGTAATAGCAAAAGGGGTATTTCAATACAATGAAAGAATTCAAAACAAATTTCCATAGAGATACTAAAGAAGCATCTAAAAAATTAAAAAAGGTTGACTATGGGGATGAGTGTAAAACCTTTGAACAACGAGAGGCTAAATACCTTCCGTATCATAAGAAGGTAGAAGAGCAAGTTGAGCAAAGCAGACAAGTAGAAGGAGAAAGGCAAAGCACGATCCACAACTCAAGCTGGTATGACTGGGCTACGCAAGCGCGTGACAATGTGTCTAGCATGTTTTCGTACGCGTGGGAGAGGAAATCTGCACTTTTGTTAGGCGTGATGCTAGCCTCAGCAAGAGGACTCGGTGCTGATGCTCTTCTCCAGCGTGGTGGTACAACCCTTGCGCTCTTGGACAGCAGCAATGCAACAGGCCTCCTTCCTGCTTTTGATTGGAAAGGGTTTAATCCAGCGAACCAAACTGCTCTGTCTGAGTTTGATCCAAGCCGTATTCCATCTGGTTTTGCTGACTATCTCAGAAAAGTTGGAGCATCAGAGAGCCTGATTCGAAAAGTTGAGAGACAAAATGCAAGGCGGCAACTCTCTGAGTTGGAGCAGGTGAAAAATCCACCAGCAAGGAAGCTCCAAGACTGGACCATCCCACCCAACTCACTCGGGTGCCTCACTTCTGTCACTGACTCAATTATCACCTCAAAAATCGTTCCTATCTATGTTAACGACAAGCTCCTCGGCAAGCAGACAGAAATCTCAATATCTTCAAAAGTGAAGAATGGGTGCCCCAAAGATGTCGACAATATCCAGTTCCATGCCAAAGTGACGGGAGAGTGTAATGCGGCAAGTGGTGTCCAAACTTTCGACTATCCAGCTTCTCCCCCATTGCTGCACCCAACAGAAACAGCAAATGGAGGGGCATTAGATGAGAAACCCAAATTTGCCCAGTGCCAAGTAAAGGATAAAAAAGGTACTATCGTGGCAATTTATCCACCAAGTTTGCTGTGGGTAGCACTCACAGCGGATGGAGTCATGCTAGACGGGCGGAAGACTCGCCCCGTGCATGCAGGGCTCTATCCAAAGAAATATCTTTCTACCTGTGACGATCCTTGCTCTAACACACCACCTTCCGTCGACTGCATAAAAGAGTGCGCGACAACTGTTTCAAGCAATCCATCTGCATGCTTGGATGTCTCAGCCTCAAAGGTGTTTGCCAGGGTTGAACCCTCCATTTTCGGCGTCCCAGGTCAACAAGTCCACCTCGATCTTAATCTGAATGCATTGAACAATTGCCCACAGCCCATCAAAGATATTACCTTCGAGGTCTCGGTCGATCGCCAGTGCCCATCTGACCACCCCTTTTCCTCCGAAGAATACGCTCTCTTTTATAATGCCAATCAAAACTCGGCTGATGTTGGAGCATTTGCAGATGCGCAAAATAGCACGCTTGCATACTGTCTCAAAATGAAGGGCTTCTCCACAACCGCCGATTCCTCTTCTCTACCAGTAGACCTCTCAGTTGGCATTTTAGCATCTGGGACGGATGCAACAACCAATTCGACAGTCTCTTCGCAGGAGAAAATCTTCACGGTACTGGGCGGTTCTCCTTGGACCACAAGCTGTGATCTGCATTGTCCTGCACCCTCGCGAGCATCCTCATTACGCAGATTGGGAACCATGCAAGTTCTTCTTCGGAGCTTGGGCGCGGGGATACCCTTGGCCTACACTCTTGCTGAGCGCTTCCGGTGGTGAGATTGAGAAGGGTAGCATGAGTAGGGAGTTATCGTTATAAGCTGATCTGTTGCCATTTTTCTCCCTCGTTCCTGCAAATAGATAATACTCGCTAGTAAACTAAGTATAGCATACTAGCGAGCCCGACACAATAATTACTTGAGGTACTTCGCAAACCAATCTGTAATACAGCTCAGACGCTCCAAACGCATCTTTGGATGGCCACCACGGGAAAGACCGTGACTTTGCCCT
>CBJMBI010000421.1:0-4017 GCA_966427955.1 uncultured Ktedonobacterales bacterium | reverse complement strand
CCAGGGCAATCGCATCTAAATAAAGGAAGTGGTAAAATAGGGTCCAAAACGGTATGGAGATCAGATGGAAGAGCAGAACGTACTGGACCTTGGAAGTCATTTTGCCTTATTAAAAGACCCAAGAGTAGAGAGAACGAAGAGGCATAAACTCCTTGATATTCTCATTATTGCTATCTGTGGAACAATTTGTGGAGCAGATGGATGGGTAGAGATTGAAGAGTTTGGAAAACAAAAAGAAGCATGGCTCCAAACAATTTTGGAGCTGCCGAACGGTATTCCATCACATGATACATTTGGAAGGGTATTTGCACACCTCGATCCCGTGGAATTTGAAAAGTGTTTCTTTGAATGGGTACAAGGTATCAGTGGGAAGGTAGAAGGGGTGATTGCCATAGATGGAAAAACATCGCGTCGTTCTCACGACAAAGCAAATGGAAAAAAGGCATTACATATGGTAAGCGCATGGGCAGCAGAAAACCGCTTAGTGCTGGCACAAGTGGCAGTTGAGAAGAAATCCAACGAGATTACTGCCATCCCCTTGTTATTACAACAGTTGTCCCTTTCCGGCTGCATTGTGACTATTGATGCGATGGGAACTCAAAAGGAGACGACCAAACACATTGTGGATGATGATGGAGACTTTGTTCTCGCCCTCAAAAAGAATCACCCAACTTTGCGAAAAGGAGTTGAGCAGGCATTTGCGAGCGCCTTGGCCAATGAGTTGTCCCCGATTCACGTCTCTTCGTATGAAACCGTGGAGAAAGGGCATGGTCGTCTCGAGATCCGGCGACATTGGATGATTGATGATAAAGGTGTCATTGCGTGCCTTGATCCAAAAGGGGAGTGGAAAGGGTTAAGAGGTATCGGAATGGTTCAATCAGAACGCAAAATTGGGCAAAAAGTGACCACAGAGACACGGTATTATATTCTGAGTTTCGAGAAGAAGGTTCAAACTTTTGCCTCTGCTGTACGAAGCCATTGGGGAATTGAAAATAAGGTTCATTGGGTTCTAGACATTGCTTTTCGGGAAGACGATTCTCGTGTCCGCACTGGACATGCAGACCACAATTTAGCCATTTTGCGTCACATTGCTCTCAACCTCCTACGACAAGAGAAAACGGCAAAGGTTGGCATCAAAACCAAACGGCTCAAAGCTGGCTGGGGCAATGAGTATCTCCTCAAAGTTCTCGGCTTTCAAAATGAAGTTTTGGAAGTTCAAAATTAAGATGCGATTGCCCTGGCGTATGCATTAGTCGGGGTGGCATATGCCTTGGCAAAGGCTCAGCAGTGGGAACAGGCTCAAACAGTGGCAGAACAAGTATTGAAGGTAGCACAGTTCATCGAGGCTGACGACTTCAAGGAAGATATACTGATTTGGCTAACGGATGCGTTGGCAGAAGCTCAGCAGTGGGAGTTGGCAGTGGAGGTAGCACGCAGCATCAGCCGAACAGGGCCGTTGGCTTGGATAGCAGGCTCATTGGCAGAAGCTCAGCAGTGGGACCGAGCATTGGAGATGGTACGCAGCATTGAAGATCCAGACAGCAAGGCGGAGGCATTGGTCAAGGTGGCAAGTGCATTAGCAAAGGCCCAGCAGTTGAGCCAGGTATTAGAGATGGCGTGCAGCATTGAGGATGCTAAGAAGAGGGCAGATACATTGGTCAAGGTGGCAGGCGCGTTGGCAGAAGCGCAGCAGTGGGAGCTGGCAATGGAGGCGTTGCAGCGCATCGAGGACGCATCCGGCAAGGCCGTGGCATTGGTCAAGGTGGCAGATGAGCTAGCCAGGGCTCAACAGTGGGAGCAGGCTCAAAAGAGGGCAAAGCAGACGTTAGATTTGGCTTACGGTATCGGTAATGAGAACGACAGGACACAGGTATTGGTCAGGGTGGCAGAAGTGTTGGCAGAGACTCAGCAGTGGGAACGAGTATTAGAAGTGGTAGAACAAGTGTTGAAGGTAGCTCACCGCATAAAGGGGGAAGAAGACAAGGGATGGATACTGGTCAGGGTAGCAAAGGTATTGGCAAATGCTCAGCAGTGGGAACGAGTATTAGAAGTGGTAGAACAAGTGTTGAAGGTTGCACATAGCATTGAGGCTACCGGGAACAGGGGGCGGGTCTTGGTTGGGATAGTGTGTGCACTAGCAATGGCTCAACAATGGAATCAAGCGTTGGAGTTGGCACGAAACATTGAGGATACTACTAGCAGAGCAGAGGCATTGGTAGAAGTCGCAGGTGCACTGGCTACGGCTTTGCAATGGGATCAGGCTCGAACGGCGGCGAAGCAAGGAGTGGAGGTGGCTTTTGGTATCGATGATCGGTATAGAATGAGGGTATACGTATCTGATCGCCTGATTGCCACATTGTCTCGGACTCAGCCGCAAAGCACACTATTACCTATAACGCAACAAATCTGGCTATCAGCAGAGACAAGACCATACGCTCTGGGCGTATTCCGTCTTGTCTCTCCCTTCATGACCCGTTATCCCAATCTCTGGAAAAATTTCGCCGACTCTTTCCCCTGGGTCGATAATTTCCTAAAAACCACATAATTGAGGTTGACCCGATTTTGGGAGGTCGGAGAAGAGAAATCTGGAAAACGCTACGGAGGAGAGCATCAGAGCAAAATCCCAATCCAGTTTCTATGAAGCATTCAAGCAAGAGGCAGGATAAATTGTGAAAACCAGCGAGAAGAGCACATTTGAAATGAAGCTGGTTTGATAGTGTCTAAGCGAGAAGGAGTTAGAGAAAAATGCTTCTCGGCTATGGGTGTGGTTGGGATGGTGATCGCGGAACCGACATGGCCTTCTGTAAGCAAGAGAGGATGGACATGTGAGTTGGTTTCAACACAATTTCATTTGGACTGAGATATCGCGTGAACTAACCAGCTAGTGATCTTTTATCGTCATGCCTTCCTCAAGAGCTACGGTCACCAGCTTGTTTGAGAGCATGCAAGAAGCCAGAATTCTACTTATGCTGCAAATGATATCCTAATAAAAAACCTATTTGTAGTGAATTTCTACAAATAGGCGAACCGGAACCGACGGGTTTTGATACCAACTTGCCTTCAGATGTGAAATATGCTAGAGTGAAAAAAAGCTGAGCAATGAAGGAGAGAAAAAGACTATGGGGGCTCTCACAAGAGCTGCAAATCATTTAACACTAGAGCAAGTCAAAGAGAAGATGAAAGAATCGAAAGACACAAATCAACTGAAGAGATGGCAAATAGTGTACACTGCCCTCCTTCAACCAAGGAAAGCGGAAGAAATTGCAATATGTGTAGGTGTGTCAAAGAGTCTGGTACAAAAGATCATTTCTCGCTATAATCGGGATGGTTACGAGGCGATTGAGATAAAAAGCTGTGGAGGTCGTTATCACGAGTATCTTTCAATTGAAGAAGAAGAGAAATTCTTGGCTCCATTTTGGAAGCTCGCTTCGCAAGGAGAACTTACCACCACAAGAGAAATACAACGAGCATATGAAGAAAAAGTTGGTCATCAGGTTCATGAAACGACCATTTATCGACTGATCGCGCGGCATGGCTGGCGAAAATTACTTCCACGTTCACGTCACCCAAAAGCTGATGTGGAAGCTCAAGAAGCTTTTAAAAAAAACTCCCCACATCCATTCAAGAGGCGCTCCACGATCGAGAGCCGAATGACCATCGACCAGTGATCTTCATGGTGCAAGACGAGGCACGTTTTGGTCGTATTACCCAGCCAAGAAGGTGTTGGGCACCAAATGGCATGAGACCTTGTACACCTCATCAGATTATTCGTGAAGCGATCTATGCTTTTGCTGCAGTTGCTCCTCAATATGGTCAGATGACTTCTCTCATCTTGCCAACTGCAAATACTGACATGATGGAAATATTCCTAGAGCATATTTCACAAGAATTTGCTGATTCTTTCCTTGTGATGCAAGTGGATGGAGCAAGTTGGCATCGCTCACAGCAGCTACATATTCCGGAGAATATTCGTCTGATCTTCCAACCTGCCTATAGTCCTGAAGTCAATCCTGTTGA
>CBJMBI010000420.1:0-4030 GCA_966427955.1 uncultured Ktedonobacterales bacterium | reverse complement strand
CCCTAATCTCCTCTGAAGTTGGATAGCAGAGCAGAAATGGAGATTCTTACTGGTCCAAATGCTAGTCCTCTTCTAATTTTTTCCTTTTATTACGCCATTCCTTAGGATTTTTGTGCCATTCCTGAAAGTCTTTAACTATTGACTTCGCCAATTCTTTATATTTTTCACTTTCTCTTTGATCATTATTTATTCTGTCAGATTTCCCATCCTTAGTTAGTATATCTTCTAACATTAAGTGCTGTCCAGCATCAAGTATTTCTTTTTTATCTGGGTTAAAAGATATATTTATGTAAGAGTATATGCTTTTCACATAATTTTTCCATATACGCATTTTTGGCCCTAGTATATCTGTATTTAGATCTTTTGCTGCATCTTGTAATACTTGCAGATGTTGGCCATACAATTTATCTATTAGATTATCCAAATGCTGATTAATTTGTCTATCCTGCTCTTCCAAATTATCAAATTTGTCACTAATAATCGTCTTAATATGTTCCAACACCTCATTCGGATTACTTTTTGCACCGTCCACTCTCAGGTTACTATCCCGCAGCCATTGTATCCTCTGTTTCAGTGAAAGCTCTGTATGATCCATCTCCGTATGATCTTTTTCCAATTTGTTTATCTTCATATCTAGTACAGAACGCTGGTCTGTATCAAAAGATGGACCAAATGCCAATCTTGATTGTATGCCAGAAAGTATTTTGTTCTTAGAGCTCATTAATTCATCGAAACCGCCTGTTAAACTATTGATCTTATCCGTTCGTTGACGTAGGTTCTTTTTATGATCTTCTATCTTTTGTTCTACTATTTTAAAATGATTCATAAACTCTTGAGTAAAATATGGCATTGGGTGATGGCTATCCTGTCCTATGCTGTTTAACTGACTTTCTACTTCTTTTATATGTTTTGCCATATTCTCTAATTGCTTTTTTTGAGTTTTCTCCTGTAATTCTAGCATTTTCATCCGCTGATGTTCCTGTAGAAGAAATTGCAATTGTTCATTTCCTTGTAGAGTATTTGTCATGTTTTCCATCCATATTACGTTTTTTTTCTTATCATCTATGTCTTGCATTTGTGCCAAGTCCATAAGGTCTAGAGCTTGAAAACGGTCATACAGATGATGAAGATAATTTCCATTTGATGGATTGCCAAAACGCTTCTCTAATCCTTCCGCCAAAACTTCCAGTTTCTCTATTTCCTTTTCAAACTTTTTCAATTGCTTGCTGCGTTCCTGCTGAAAATCCATCTGCTTTCCCAGCCGCTGACTCAATGGCTGTCTTGCCCTTCTATCCAGTTCTCTTATTTCCTGTTCCCGCAACCGTTGCTCCACCTCTGTGGAACTCTCGCTGTTGTTGGTTTGCCCATGCTCCCAAGTATCTGGATTTGAGAAAAGGAGGGACCGATTACGAGCTGGGTGAGCTGATCGATCTTGAGAGGAACTTGCCCGATCAGATTGTTGATCCGATCGATCTTGAGAGGAACTTGCCCCATCGGACTGTTGATTCGATCTATCAGGACGCCTGTCAAACCCTCTACTATGGCCTAGCATATTCCCTCCCTCTTCTCCCATCGTGCTAGTTTCTCGGACAGCCTTTGTTTGGATTGTATTTGTCGCATGTGTTTGCTCCTGTTAATGAAACATTGCTCTGCTTAAAAATATAACAGAAGAGCCATGCCTAGTTAGGGGGAAATAGGGACAATTTTGTACCAGCTCTTAACTTGGCTACTTCTCTTGCGGCACTATGCTACTATAGCGATGTGAGCGCAATGAGTTGGGCTCCTACTGATCAGCAATAAATCGCGTTGATGAATTTGGTGGATACTTTGAGGAGTTACAAAGCGAGGAGTTTTTGGACTATGGATTTTGACGATGATACCCCTGAAGAAGTGACTGAGGTTGGCAGTGACGAATTGCTCTCAGATGACAATCTTCATTTGCCTGAGAGTGCTAATCCACTTGTGCGCCTCCATGCGGTCCGTTCATGGCTCACACGCCGTCAGAAGCTGGCTAACATCGAAATTGGCGAGGCCGCTCTAGAGCTTCAACAACTTCAGCAGGATGAGTCAGGTACAGCCGGATTACGTCGTCGCGAACTACAGGCTCGCCAGGAACAGATGCAGTATCTCCAACAGAAGTTTCAGCAAGCACAACAGCGTCTGATGACATATGAGGAGGCTGAGACATTGCTCCAAGAGTGTGTAGATCATACAACTGTGGGAGAGCGTTTGCTGGTCGAATATTATTTGATGCTAGAAGAACTAGTGCAAAACAGCTTGCAAGCTGGTGAGAGTGAAGTGTCCCCACGCTTGCAAGCACTCCAAGATGTTCAACATCGCGTTGAGCGAGTGAGTATTTCTGACGAAGAATAGAAGTGTATTACTTAGGATACTAATCGAATAGTCCAAAAATCGGAAGCAAGCTGTGAGTTAGTCAAGTACCCATAGTCTATGGTAAAGTATCCTTTCATACCCCAATAGGGTCCCCACGAGTTCCTAGCCAAAAACCTATTTTGATGATCATCATATCCCACACACAAACAGGCATGCCCTCCGAGTATTTGCTCCCCATATTGCGGCATTGGCACAATACCTGTTTGAGCTACTTCATCACTTTCAAAGCTTTCGTATACGACAAACCCAAAAATGAACGGGTAGCCAGAGGCTAAACATCCTTTCATCTGGCTGAGAGTAGGAGTGATTCTCTGATAGAGAGTGGCTTTGTGTGCAAGAGCATCCTGATAGCATTTTTGAGGTGGCTTAACCGCAAATTGGGAAATGATATACGGCCATTCACTTTCGGGACAAACTCCCTGTGTTACCACGCTCTTGATCCCGTCACGGATCATCGCGCCGCTATCGCTATTGATTGTTCCTTCCATTGCGCGTTCATTGTAGTAGATGAAGAGTCGAGATGGCACAAAGATCTGTGCCAGTTTCTGTTTGATCTGATCAAATTCAATTGCCCCTGCGATGGCTTGGGCAGTACACGAGCCTGAAGCATCTTGATTATACACAGGCGGACACCCTGGACGAAGATCAACACTGGCAGGCAAGGCCTTTAATAGGTGGACAGGCGCAGAATAAAGGTAGTCACGCTGGTCGGGTAAATCGGGTATCCAACCGTAGCGCTGGATTTTGCGGGACATATGCTTTTTCTCCTTATCAACTCTGGCCTTGTACATAAAACTAATCCTAACAAGTTAAGTTTATTTCAAGGCCATACAACCCCTAAGCAAACTTATAAAGCTTACACAACCTAAAACTACATAATTTTACTATCATATGGAATTTTATGGCATAACTCCTGTTAATAGTATAACATTTTATATATGATTTGCCAAGAGTTAGCTATTTAATACACAAACTGATTGTATTATCCGGTGAGAATATGTTTGGCGGAGAGAGATCCTCAAGATGTTCTTGCGCGATAATTGTGTCTTGTTCATAGCAGGAAAAGGGAAGAAGCTGGCTTTGCTGAGGAGCCATGACAACGAGTACACATCATTTTTTTTGCACACAGCAACAGACGAGCTAAAGCTAGTTTCTATCCCTTCAGCTGCTAAAGATCCTTATGCCTGAAATAGAAATACAAAAGGCTTTAGCCTCAGAGAACGTAGAGACCAGCTTATGAAGGTTGACAAATTAAGCTGACGATGGCTAGGAGGGAACATAACGGACGCGCTGAAGCGGGTCCCTACCCTTTCGGGCGCTAAAGCGCTTATTGCTCGAAGATCTTCTGCAAGATGAGAGGGCTTTAGCCCGAGTCAATGTACGGACCAGCTTCAGCTCGTCCGTGGGGGTGGCCTGTTTTATTTGTCAAAGATCACTAGCTCGTCTGCTAATTGTGGGCAACCTCCATGCAAAAAATTCGCATTGCACTCTATATCAACATGAACAATTGAAAAAGAAATAGATCTATGCTATACTATCTTATAGTTAGACAAATGAAAAATGAAATGCTTTACGACATTATATTCTCATTCGTCATAGAAAAATGATTTGTCACAATTGTCACATTGGTCTCATT
>CBJMBI010000419.1:0-4035 GCA_966427955.1 uncultured Ktedonobacterales bacterium | reverse complement strand
TTTTCTTGAATCTCAAACTCCCTCTTAAACATTTGTTCGGCCTTCTCAGGCTGCTTCCCGCGTGTATAGAAAGAGCCAAGATCATCCAGAAGCTCTACGATTTTAAGGGACTTGTGGCCATGCACATCTTTATAAATGTCAAGCTCTTCCAGATACGTCTGTTCGGCCTGCTCGAAGTTGCCCCGGTCTTCATAGGCCTTGCCAAGCTTATACAGAAATTTGGAGGTCCTGATAGTTCTATCTGACTTATCGAGAAGCTGTTTGGCCTGATCAAGCTTTCCCTGCCCTATGTAGGCAATGGCAAGATTACGCAGAACCTGATGAGCACTAACCCGAGTCTCATAGGGAAGGGTATATAGAGGCTTGTTAAAGTTAAGGTCACTCATGTGAACTACCCGGTTAAGCGTCTGTTCAGCCTCTCCAAACTTTTCCTGCTTTAGCTGGACAATAGCAAGATCATGCAGAATGTTTTTGGTGAGGGAGTGCCGCGTATCATCTCCAGGAACTAGATGGTCTTGCATAAGATTAACCGCTTCCTTGAGCACCTGCTCAGCCTGCTCAAACTTTTCCTGCCGTTTATGGACCTCACTAAGATCGCGCAGAGTGCTTGCAACTTTTGAGTGCTTAGGCCCGAGGACTTCTTTTCGAATTGCAAGCACCTCTTGAAGGATCTCGTGTGCCTGCCCAATGTTGTCCTGCTCCAAGTGGACACCAGCAATTTTGCTCCGAGTCTCTGTGGTATTGGGGTGCCCTGGCCCAAGCTTTTCATTCTGAAGAGCAAATGCTTCACTAAGCATCTCCAAGGCTTTCTCATACCTTCCATTCTCGGAATAGTGATCTGCGTAGTAGGTAAGTTCATAAACTTTCCCTCGCTCCTCTGGCTTCAACGTATAATGATAAATCTCAGATCGCGAGGATGTGGTTGCAACGTCGGGTGGGGTTAGTGCCTTCCCTTCAGGCGCGAGGTCCTTGCGAGAGTGCTGCAATGCGTCGGAGTATGCAGTTGCCCTTGAGTTTTCCTGAGACCACCGGGACCACAAAGGCTTCTCTGGCCTAAGCCTTGGTACAGATGCAGTAGCATTGAGGTACTCATCCAAAATCTTCGTTATCTCTCTCTTCTTCTCACTGGATATCTGATCTGGAAACCACTTTTGCTTCTCTATAATAGTTTGCTTGCCTGCTTCTCGTAACGCTGCAAGATTGTCAAAACCGTTTGCTTTAGCTTTCTCGTGATGGGATGTGAAGGCTATTTCATATTTATCGATAATCTTGTATGGATCTGCAAGTATATCATCTAAAGTAGGTTCAAATTTTTTATTACTCCCTAGTTCGTAGTTTCGATTACTTGCCATATCATGCAAACGCTCTTGAGCAGGGATCAACGGAGGACTCCCTTCTGATGTACCATAGTAGGCTTCTCTCATAGCGTTGAGAACACGAATATCGGCATCTTCTAGTTTTCCCTGGCGAAATTTGGCATAGGACATTGCCCACAGACCATCGCGTTGATCAGAGACAGCATTATTGAATTTCTTCATCCAATCAATAGCTTCTTGATAGGATTTTTTCATTCGCTCATAGTGACGCCAATGTGCATCAGGAAGAGCATAATGGCCATTTAACATATCTTGCGTGCTACGCAATTTTTCTTTGAGTACTTGGAGTGTTTTTTCTTGAAAGTCTTTTTGCTGGTAGAGACATCCGAACTTATCAGCTTCTTCTTGACTTACTTTACAACTTAAATCTCTAAAGCTTGATACACGAGTAAGGCGTTTTTCTGGTAATGGCTTTTCTAATGATTTGTTATTTATTTGATCTACCATTTACTTTCCCTCCTTGATTGAGAGTATGTCTGAAAGTAACGAACTAACTACCTATCATCAAGTTTACTGATAAAGCACCATAATTACTAGTCACAAATGAGGAAATTTTGTCAGTGAAAAACTTTAGATAGAAAATATGGAATTTTTCTACACTTTTGGGAGAAATAGATAGTTATTGTGTATGCTATCAAGATTTTAACTTGTCTGAACATGCGGTGCAGTAGATTCCATTGCCTGTAAAAATTTCCTGGACAACAAAACAAACATTGGTTATCATTGACTTCGCCTCAACGTCTCACCGGAGCAAGTTGTCTACAAGATGTCCTCAGGAATGAATGTCACACGCCTCGATGGGATCTCTATAAACCTCAAGGGAGCAAGTTGTCTACA
The DNA here is from genome assembly GCA_966427955.1 of uncultured Ktedonobacterales bacterium. Lineage (GTDB taxonomy): Bacteria > Chloroflexota > Ktedonobacteria > Ktedonobacterales > Ktedonobacteraceae > DASYAN01. The sequence continues at coordinate 1,822 of CBJMBI010000419.1, read as the reverse complement.
AGATGTCTGTCAGTTGCCATTGTAAAAAGCCTATAGTTTAGTTATACTCCCAATAGAGGCTCCTGAGGCGAGGGAGAATATCTTTCATTATAGAGTTCTCTATAATAAATCCAAAAAGTTTTTATAATGGGTAGCTACAGGTTTATGTTCGGGCTGGGCCTCTGTTTTTTTGGGTATTGGTGAAACTTAACAAAGAAAGTTTTTTTACTGTAAAAAAGCTAACAAGGAGCAATGCGGCGATAATGTTGACTGCAATGTACAGCATCAATATGATCTTGGGAGCATCTCATGCAAACATCGCCAGTCTCATCCAACGTCCAAATGTGATCGGGGATCTTGCTCTGAGCGTTTCTAATGCAGTGAGTTTGTCTAGTCAGTTGTGTAATGATCCTTTTGTAAGAGTTCTCAAAAATGGTTTAGCCACAGTTATCGAAGTGCTCACAGCATTAGGGGTCGTAGTTGCGATAATCGGTATTATCGTTGGCGGATTGATGCGTGCCACCTCTTGGGGAAATGATCAGAGAATTGCAGCCTCTAACAAGGCGATTACATCGGCCATCGTTGGGCTAATTATTGTTTTGCTGGCTGTAGCTTTAGGAAATGCTGTTCCCACCTGGTTTGGTTTGCAGGACAAGACATGCTCACTTTCTCCAGCCTCTCAACCTACTTCATCTACTACATCTGGCTCGCCCTCAACATCTGCTACAACGCCTGGCACATAGCAGAAGCTGAGACACGAACCAAGTCAAAGTTCAGAATAGAAGAACTTACTCTATGGCTCTTTCAATTTCTTTGGCAAAGCACTGGTTTCAGGAGCTATTTTCTGCTATTCTATAAGAAAGAACATATATTCATGAATAAAAGGACAATAGAGAATAGATGTCAGAAAGATCTATAACTGGGGGGCAGTCCCCAAGGAACGAGCGGCAGTTGCAGCGGCTCTGGCTTGTCCGCCACGGAAGTACAGATTGGAATATGGAACGGCGATACCAGGGCCAAAGTGATATTCCGCTCGCGCCATTGGGACGTGCTCAGGCTCGTTGGGTGGGACGCCGCCTTCGCCTTGAGCACATCACAGCCATTTATTCGAGTGATTTACAGCGAGCGCGCGAAACAGCCGCTATTATTGCCCAACATTGCTCGTTACAACAATCAGTGATTGTATCACCTGCTTGGCGTGAAATGTCTTTTGGTGAATGGGAAGGTCTTACCTATGCCCAGATTGCCGATCAATATCACCATCACTTAGGCTTTTTTAGCAATCCCATCGATCATTCACCCCCAGGTGGTGAACCTCTCTTACAGCTTGTCCAGCGTGTCCGGACTGCATTCACACAGCTTGCCCAAGATAGAGCCAAGCAGACTGATCCGACCAACCAGGGTGATATTGTACTTGTCAGCCACGCGGGCGCATTGCGGGCTTTACTCTGCTCGCTACTGGGTATCCCGCTGGAATGTCAACACCGACTGCGCTTTGACCATGGATCACTCAGTGCCATTGACTTTCTGCCTGCCGTAGAGGACGTTGCCGCCACTGTTTCGCTAGCACTACTCAACGTACAACCTCTAGTGCGTCCTAGGAAATTGGAAAGAAAGCAGTAAACGTGTATGAAGGACAGTTTAACAATCGGTATAACAAAAAAATATACAAAGGATATAGCAAAATGAGAAATGAGAAAGATATTGACGAAAAAGATGCTGCTGCTGGTTATGTAGAAGAAGATGATGATGGAGAGCAACAGAAAGCTGAAGTGTACGATGAGCCGACAGATACAGCAAATCAACAATCGCGTCTGAGTTCCTACTTTAAATTTATGCGTCA
>CBJMBI010000418.1:0-4056 GCA_966427955.1 uncultured Ktedonobacterales bacterium | reverse complement strand
ATGCAGCAGAATGAGCAGATGTATGAGGAGTCTAGGCATTTATTGCAAGAGGTAACGGAGGAACCACAGCAGGAGGGTGAGCCAAACTCGGTTCCCGTCTCAGCTCAAGCAGAGCAGCAGCTTACCTCAGACCAGCAGAAGGCGGAAGAGTATCTGGATCTGCTACGACGAACTCAGGCGGACTTCATAAATTATCGGCGGCGTATGGGTCAGGAACTTGCAGATGCACGTGTTGCAGCCCAAAGTGAGCTGCTGTCGCAGTTGTTACCAGTTCTTGACGATTTGGGGCGAGCACTGGCAGTGATACCACCAGAATGGGCAACAAACCCCTGGGTGCAGGGCCTGTTTCTGATGGCACGCAGACTCACCGCACTCTTCGATCAGCTAGGTGTGCAACGGATTGGCACACCTGGAGAGCCATTCGATCCGCGTCGGCATGAGGCCATCACAACGGAGGAGCGAGCAGATATGCCCGAAGGAATGATCCTGCAAGTGGCCCAGCCAGGGTATATGCTAGGAGACCGTGTGGTTCGCCCTGCTCAAGTCATTGTGACAGGGGCTCCGTCGATCAGAAGTGATGCACCTACATAGCCAAGAACATGCTGAATTGTGATGAGGTCTAGTCTTGAGAACGCTTTTCTGAAAGGAGCGATAAGCGATGGCAAAAGTGATCGGCATTGACCTAGGAACAACCAACTCAGTGGTAGCTGTCATGGAGGCCGGAGAACCCACTGTCCTAGAGAATAGCGAAGGGTCACGGCTCACTCCCTCCATCGTAGCGGTCACTAAAGGTGGTGAACGCTTGGTCGGTCAGGTAGCGAAACGGCAGGCTGTAACCAATCCTGAAAATACCATTTTTTCCATTAAGCGTCTCATGGGGCGCAAATACGATGATGCCGAAGTTCAACGCACGATCAAGAGCGTACCCTACAAGATCACGCGTGCCTCCAATGGTGACGCCCGTGTTGCGATGGGTGGGCGTGAATACAGTCCACCAGAAATTTCGGCGATGATTCTCCAAAAATTGCGGGTCGATGCAGAGGCCAAACTAGGTGAGCGAATTACTCAGGCCGTGATTACGGTACCAGCTTACTTCAATGATGCACAGCGGCAAGCAACCAAGGATGCGGGCACGATTGCAGGGCTCGAAGTTTTGCGTATCATCAACGAACCAACGGCAGCCTCGCTGGCTTATGGCTTGGACAAGAAGCGTGATCAAATGATCGCCGTCTACGATCTCGGTGGAGGAACTTTTGATATCTCCATCTTACAGTTAGGCGAGGGTGTCTTTGAGGTGAAGGCTACCAATGGTGATACGCACCTGGGTGGTGACGACTTTGACCAGCGTATCGTTGACTGGCTGGCTGACGAGTTCCGCAAGGACCAGGGGATTGATCTACGCAAGGATCGAACAGCACTCCAACGCCTCAAAGAAGCGGCAGAGAAAGCCAAGATTGAGCTGTCTTCCACAACACAGACAGAGCTAAATCTCCCCTTCATCTCCGCTGACGCCAGTGGGCCTAAGCATCTCGTGATGACCCTAACGCGTGCCAAACTAGAGCAACTGGTCGGCGATCTTATCGAGCGCACACGTGGTCCGGTTATGAGAGCACTGGAGGATGCAGGTCTCAGAGCCAACGATATAAATGAGGTCATACTGGTTGGTGGGCAGACTCGTATGCCGGCGGTGATTGATTTGGTGCGCAAGATTTTTGGCAGGGAACCACACAAAGGAGTGAATCCTGATGAGGTAGTGGCCGTCGGTGCTGCTATCCAGGCAGGTGTGCTCAGGGGTGAAGTCAGGGATGTGTTGTTGCTCGATGTGACGCCGCTTTCCTTAGGAGTGGAGACGCTCGGTAGCATAATGACCAAATTGATTGAGCGCAACACAACTATTCCAACGCGCAAAACCGAGATCTTTAGTACGGCAGAAGATAACCAGCCAGCCGTTGAGATCCATGTGCTGCAAGGTGAGCGCGAACTCGCACGCGATAATAAGACCCTGGGTCGCTTCCGACTAGAAGGTATTGCGCCGGCACCGCGTGGGATACCACAGATTGAAGTAACCTTCGATATAGATGCCAATGGTATTCTCCATGTCACAGCTCGTGACAAAGCCACTGGCCGAGAGCAAAAGGTCACCATTACGGCTTCGAGTGGTCTCTCCAAGGACGAGGTTGAGCATATGGTGCGAGAAGCCGAACAGCATGCGCAGGAGGATCGCCAGCGCCGTGAAGAGATTGAGATGCGCAACCGTGCTGATAGTCTCGCCTATCAGGCAGAGCGAACGCTGCGAGATATGGGAGACAGGGTCTCGACTAGTTTGCGGAGTGATGTTGAAGATCGCATCAGAGCTGTACGTGATGCACTAGCAGGCAGTGATATTACGCGTATACGCAGTGCTGCGGATGACTTGGAGCGCACGATGCAACGCATTGGTCAGGAGGTCTACAGTCAACCTGGAGGAGAGCCAGCAGGCTATGGAGCAGGCAGATCTGAGTCAACTCCTCCTAATGAGCCTGGAACGGTGGAGGGAGAATTCCACGAAGTCTGATAGAGTGTATCCTTCAGGGGGATAGGGTGCATGGCCGTTGATTATAAGGACTACTACAAAATTCTGGGCGTCGACAAAAACGCAAATCAGAAAGACATTCAGAAAGCCTATCGTAAGCTGGCACGCCAGTATCACCCAGATGTCAATCCGAACGATAAGAGTGCCGAGGAAAAATTCAAGGACATCAATGAGGCCTATGAAGTGTTGTCCGATCCAGAGAAGCGCAAGCGCTATGACGAGCTGGGGGCATATCGTCAGCAATATGGCCGATGGCCGGAATATGGGCCAATGGGAGCGGCTGGCAGAGGTGCTGGGGCAGGAGGAACACGCTATCAGTATCGCACTCTGAACGAGGAAGACATGGAGGATCTCTTTGGGGGAGCATCCCCGTTCTCTGACTTCTTCGAGACTTTCTTCGGCTCAGGTCTTGGAGGGGCTATGGGAGAACGTGGCCGTGCACGAACAACTGGATATGCTCAACGTGGCGCATATCCTCCTCCGGCGCAAGATACCGAGGCTGGACTGAATGTCACCCTTGCTGATGCATATCAGGGGGCAACGCGTATTTTAGAACTGACCCAGCCTGATGGTAGTACTCGGCGTGTGGAAGTCAAGATACCAGCGGGCATAGATGAAGGCAATCGGATACGCATGGCTGGTCTGGGTCCATCAGGGAAGGGAGATCTCTATCTTCGTGTGCATATCGTGCCAGATCCTCGCTTCACACGAGAAGGTACGACACTGCGCACGCGGGTAGACGTTCCCCTGACAACAGCGGTCCTTGGGGGTGATGTTGAAGTGCCAACTCCTGATGGACGTCGATTGCGATTGCGCATCCCTCCAGGAACTCCCAACGGCAGATCATTTCGACTCCAAGGGCAGGGAATGCCTACTACTGCGGGACGGCTAGACGGGCGTGGAGACCTTTACGCTGAAATAAATGTAGTGATCCCAACACATCTCAATGCTGAACAACGACGGCTCTTCGAAGCTTTTGCCCGTTCGCTGGGCTATGCCGACCAGACAACATCGGTAGGAGGAAGGAGTAGCTATGAGTGATGAGAGTGATGAGAATGATGAGAATGTGACCAATATCGTATTCCAGCAGTATTCCACTTCCTTATCCTATAGTGAGCAGGAGACAGCAGAGGCAAGTCATCTAGGAATTGGTGCAATTCGTTATCTGCATTCATTGGGGTTGATCGAAGGAACAAAGACTAATGGAGAAATGCGCTATAGTGAGGAAGAAATCATACAACTCAGGCGAATTCGTCGCTTACAGCACGACCTGGGTGTTAATCTGGCGGGAATCGAAGTCATCCTGCACTTGCTCAAGCGTCTAGAGGCCATAGACCAAGAGTTGGAGCAGGAGAGAAACCGAGCGGAGCGTGGACGCAGCGATCAATAAACCCAATCTCCTCGCCCATCTTTCGCCTTTTCAGATGCTTGGTATAATGATGCTGCATTTGTTTTCTCAACCACTATATGATAGCAGGAAAGGG